>NZ_JBIATN010000038.1:0-81425 GCF_042891825.1 Streptomyces sp. NPDC001852 | reverse complement strand
CATGCTCCGCGACGGCACCTTCTACGAACCACGCACCCCCGAAGCAGCCACCGCATGACCACTCAGCCTTGACGAAGGACATAGAGGCACCCCCCAGAAGAAGCAATCACCGCTCGACGCGCGACAGATCCGGCATATCACTGAGAGTCTTGGAGATATTGCACAGCGCATCCAGATCGCCGCCGCCGAGAAGAAAGGTCCGCTCTACGAGGCCCTGGGCATCACCATCAGCTACGAACACGCAACGAGGACCGCGACCGTAAGGTCGAGGCCCTCGTCTCCGTATCGTCAATCATTGTCGTTGTGTCCGAGGGGGGACTTGAACCCCCACGCCCGATAAAGGGCACTAGCACCTCAAGCTAGCGCGTCTGCCATTCCGCCACCCGGACTAGGTGTTTGTCGCCCTGCCGGGGGTGTTCCCCGTGGCGACAGGGACAACAATACCAAGGTTTCGGAGTGCGTTTCACCTGCGTATCCGTCCCGTGGGGGCGGCCCGGGACGAGCGGGGCCGCCCGGGCGGGGGCGTGTACGGAATGGATGAGGTTGCGTACAGAACGTGAACGTTGCGGCATGACCTGGTAGTCCGGGAAGTTCCCGGGCAGCCGCTCCCCCACCCGCCCGCCGGTCACGGCGCGGATCAGGAGGTCGCCGCCTACGAAGGCACCGCGCCAGGAGGCGCCGGAGCCGCCGAGGAGCCTCGTCGCGGTCGCCCCGGGAGCGAGGGACGCCGTGGCCGGTCCAGGAGCGCGTCGAACAGGGAGCGCTGCACCACGAAACGCGGGTAAGAGGTGCAGCGCTGTTTTCCGTAGTCGAAGAGCTTGGGGATCACGGCGGTGAGCCGCTCCCAGCCCGAGAAGCCCCAGATGCCCCAGGTGTCAGGCCCTCCTGTTCCAGGATGTGCCGTTTGCCGAGGCCGGCGACCGCCGTGGCGACGTCGGCTCCGGTGTCCCGGCCGCCGACGAAGGAGACGCAGCCGATCTCCGGCGCTCGCACCAGTGCCTGGTTCAGCTCACGGTCGCTGCGCCGACCAGCGTGACCAGCACCCCCTCGCGGGCGGCCAGCGCCATGGCCAGGGTGAGGCATGCCACACCGTCGTCGGTCGGGGTCTTGGCGATCGCCAGAGCTTGCCGATCTCCCAGACCAGCAGCAGGGCGAGCAGCTCGCGGTGTGCGGCGAGCGTCCAGGGTCGCGGTGATCCGCGCCCGCCGTTCGGGCAGTGGGACGTGCACGCACTTCGTGGAGCGGCACGGACTGCTGCTGATCATCGCCTTCGGCGAGTCCGTGGTCTCCATCGGTGTCGGGATCGGTGATCTTCCGCTCACCCCCGGCCTGTTCTGCGGCGCATTCCTGGCGCTGGCCCTGTCGGTCGCGCTGTGGTGGATGTACTTCGTGCGGGACGAGGAGGGGGCCGAGGCCGCGTTCCGCGCGACGCCCGCCCCGGCCCGCTGGCGGCTTGCGATGAACGCCTACTACTACGCCTTCCTGCCGATGCTGCTCGGCATCGCCTACCTCGCCGCGGGCATCAAGAAGACCCTCGGACATCTGGCCCAGCACCCTCAGCCGGGAGCGGCCCTGGCGCGCGCGGGTGGAGTGGCCCTGTTCCTCGTGGGCGACGTGGCCTTCCGTACGGCCCGGCGGCTGCGGCCGGTCCGCTTCCGGGCGGCCGGAGTCGCGTTCGCCCTGGCCGGCAGCGCGGCTGGCATCCACCTGCCGGTCTACGGTGAACTACTGCTGCTGATGGCCGCGTTGGCGGCGATGCTGGCGGTGGAGGCCCGGTCGTGCGCGGCGGCCCGGCCGGAAGACGCACCCGTGCGATCAGGCCGTCCGGGAGACGAACCCGTGTGATCAGGACGTGTTGCGCTCGTGGTAGGTGCGGCGGGTGTATTCGGTGTGGTACCGCATCAGGTAGGCGGCCCGCTCGTCGTCGCGGTCGGCGATCGCGGTTATCAGCTCCCGGTGTTCGATCCACGACTGGCGCCCGCGCTGCCGGGCCACCGGGGTGTAGTACCAGCGGACCCGGCGGTCCACCTGGGCGGCGAGTTCGGCGAGGACCGCGTTGCCTGCCAGGTCCATGACCTTGGCGTGGAAGGCGGCGTTGAGGGCGACGGCGCGGTCCACGTCGTCGGCGGCGACGGCCTTCTCCCCTTCGGCGCACAGCTCCTCCAGGGCGCCGATCCCCGAGGCGTCGGCGTGGAGGGCGGCCAGCCGGGCCGCCTCCGCCTCCAGCAGGGTGCGGACCGTGAGGAGCTGGTCGGCCTCCTCCTCGGTCGGCTCGTGCACGAACGCCCCCTGCGCGGGCCGCAGATCGACCCAGCCCTCGGTGTTGAGCCGCTGCAGCGCCTCGCGCACCGGCTGCCGGGAGACGCCGAGGTGTCCGGCGAGCTCGCTCTCGACCAGATGCTGGCCGGGCTGCAGCGCGCGGGTGGTGATGAGCTCCAGCAGTGCTTCGTAGACGCGGTCGCGCAGGGGTCCGGGGCGGTCCAGCCTGGGCACGGCCCCATGCGGCAGTCCGGTCGACAACATCTACGGTCCCCCTCCTGGGCAGTTCTGCGCGTGGGCGCTGGACGCCAGTACCGATTGTCTTTTGTCTACAGTCTACGGTGCACACAATCCAGGCCTGTATGCGCCGGCTTCACCGTTCGTCCGGCCCTCACGGGCAGCGTACGACCTGCCCGGCGTACGACAGGTTGCCGCCGAAGCCGAACAGCAGCACGGGGTCGCCGGACCGGAGCTCCCCCTGCTCGATCAGCTTGGAGAAGGCAAGTGGGATGCTGGCGGCCGAGGTGTTGCCGGATTCGGTGACGTCGCGGGCGACCACGGCGTTGACCGCGCCGAGCTTCTCGGCCAGCGGTTCGATGATGCGCAGGTTGGCCTGGTGCAGCACGACCCCGGCGAGCTCCTCGGGTGCCAGGCCGGCCCGTTCGCAGGCGCTGCGGGCGATGGCCGGCAGCTGGGTGGTGGCCCAGCGGTAGACGCTCTGCCCCTCCTGCGCGAACCGCGGCGGGGTGCCCTCGATCCGCACGGCGTGCCCCATGTCGGGCACCGATCCCCACAGCACCGGCCCGATCCCCGGCTCCTGACCCGGCGGGCAGGCCTCGACGACGGCGGCCCCGGCGCCGTCGCCGACCAGGACACAGGTGGTGCGGTCGCTCCAGTCGGTGACGTCGGACATCTTGTCGGCACCGATGACCAGTGCACGGGAGGCGGCACCGGCCCGGACAGTGTGGTCCGCGGTGGCCAGCGCGTGGGTGAACCCCGCGCACACCACGTTGACGTCCATCGCGGCGGGCTGCGGGATGCCGAGCCGGGCCGCGACCCGGGCGGCGGTGTTCGGGGAACGGTCGATCGCCGTGGAGGTCGCGACCAGGACCAGGTCGATGTCGCCGGGGGCCGTGCCTGCGGCGGCGAGGGCCTTGGCGGCGGCGTGCGCGGCCAGCTCGTCCACCGGCTCGTCGGGTCCGGCGATGTGCCGGGTGCGGATGCCTACCCGGCTGCGGATCCACTCGTCACTCGTGTCGACCAGCTCGGCCAGGTCCTCGTTGGTGAGCACCCGGGCGGGCTGGTAGTGACCGATGGCGGCGATGCGCGAGCCGTTCATGGCGGGAGTCCCCTCGTGGCCGTGGGTTGCGGGATCCACCAGTCTGATCAGTGACCCACGGGTACGAGGGCAGGTGAAGCCACAGGAATCGGGCGTCCGAGTTGTCGGCTTCCCTCAGGCCCTCGGACGCCCGAGCAGTCACCTGGTGAACAGCTGTGTCGCCTTCTGTACGAGTTCGTACACCCCGTAGGCGAGGGGCGCCCCCACCCACAGCCAGGCGAGGGTGATCAGGCCCCGCCGGCTAGGCGGGCTGCTGTCGCTGGGCATCGGCGGCCTCCCTCGGGGCGGGGATGTGATGGCGGGCGTGGACGGGACGGACGAGTTCGTTGGCGACGAAGCCGACGACGAGCAGGCCGATCATGATGCCGAACGACAGCCCGTACAGCGCCGGGCCGTGTTTCCCGGCCTCCTTCTGGCGGTCCGCGATCCAGTTGACGATCAGCGGCCCCAGGACGCCCGCGGTGGACCAGGCCGTGAGCAGGCGGCCGTGGATGGCGCCGACCTGGTAGGTGCCGAAGAGGTCCTTCAGATAGGCGGGGACCGTCGCGAATCCGCCACCGTAGAAGGAGAGGATCACCAGGGCGCAGAGCACGAACAGCGGCTTCGCCGAGTCCCCGAACAGGGCGATGAGCAGGTACATCAGCGCGCCGACGCCGAGGTAGCAGCGGTAGATGTTCTTGCGGCCGATCCGGTCGGAGGCGGACGACCAGCCGATCCGGCCGGCCATGTTGGCCGCCGACAGCAGGGCGACGAAACCGGCGGCCGCCGAGGCCGACACCGGGGTGGAGCTGTCGGCGAAGAAGTCCGTGATCATCGGGGCGGCCTTCTCCAGGATGCCGATGCCGGCGGTCACGTTCGTGCACAGCACGATCCACAGCAGCCAGAACTGCGGGGTGCGCACCGCGCTGCGGGCGGACACCTGCACGCCGTCGACGACACGCGGCCCGTTCGCGCTCGCGCTCGTCGCGGGAGTATCCGCGCGCGGCACGCGCACGAGCAGCACGCCGAGCGCCATGAAGATGGCGTACGACAGCCCGTGCACCAGGAACGCGAGGGCGATCCCGGAGTGGCCGGTGCCGAAGGAGGAGAGCATCTGCGCGGACCAGGGCGAGGCGATCAGCGCGCCGCCGCCGAAGCCCATGATGGCGATGCCTGTGGCCATGCCGGGCCGGTCCGGGAACCACTTGATCAGCGTGGAGACGGGCGAGATGTAGCCGATGCCGAGCCCGATCCCGCCGACGAAGCCGTAGCCGAGGACGATCAGCCAGTACTGCCTCGTCTGGGCGCCGAGCGCGGAGATCAGGAAGCCGGAGGAGAAGCAGACGAGGGCCACGGTCATGGCCCAGCGGGGCCCGTTGCGTTCGACGAGGGTGCCGCCGAACGCGGCGGACAGACCGAGCATCACGATCGCCAGTTGGAAGGGCAACGCGCTCTGCGTGCCGTCGAGGTGGAGCGCGGACTCCAGCGGCGGCTTGAACACACTCCACGCGTAGGCCTGCCCGATGGACAGATGGACGGAGAGGGCGGCGGGCGGGACGAGCCAGCGGCTCCAGCCCGGGGGTGCGAGAGGGGGGCTGCTCATGCCCGCGGACGGTAGGTCGGGGAGCGGGAGTTGAGAAGGCCGCGGTCGACCGTATGCGGTGAACGGTATCCGGGACGCGTTCAACGGTCGCCGTGCGAACCCATGCCGCGGAAGTGTCGGGGAGAGGGGCCGACGCGAGTATGCAGTTCTCGGCGCCGGCGCCATCGGCGCCCACCGCGCGCTGTCTGGACCTCAGCGAGGTCATGCGGACCGGCGGGCTGAGGTGCCCGGTGGAGCGTGACCCTGCGCGGGGGCATCTGGGTCAAGCTGCGGGGGAACATCTCCTTCGACCCGATCAGCGCGCTCGCCCGCGCCACCATGCGGCAGATGTGCCTGCACGGCGGCACCCGCCAGGGCATCGAGACCATGATGCGCGAGACGCTCGCGGTCGCCGAGGCCCTCGGCTGCACAGCCGGCGTCTGCGTCGAACGCCGGCTCGCGGGCGCCGAACGCGTCGGCGACCACCGCACCTCTTCCCTTCAGGACCTGGAACGCGGCAAGCCGCTGGAGCTGGACGTGCTGCTCGCGGCCGTCGTCGAACCAGCGGAGATCACCGGCGTCGAGGTGCCCGCGCTGCGCACCGTGCACGCCATCTCGGACCTGCTCGCGCTGAGGAGCGCCGCACGAGGAAACGGCAACCGAAGACCTACACCCGGCTGACCCACCCGCTGGTCCGGGACAGCCGCGACGCACCCTTCCGCCGGGCGAGCTGGGAGGAGGCGCTGGACCGGGCGGCCCGGGGCCTGGAACGCGACAAGGGCGCACACGGGATGTTCTCCTGCTCCCGCGCCACCAACGAGACGAACGACGAACTAGGTGGCGCAGAAGTTCGTCCGGGTCGTCATGGGCACCCACAACGTCGACTCCTGCAACCGGACCTGTCACGCGCCGAGTGTCGCGGGCCTGTCGGCGGCGTTCGGCTCGGGTGGCGGCACGTCCTGTGCTGCAAGTTCGTCGACGCCTGCGGCGACCAGTGGCAGAACACCTTCGCCATCTCGGTCGCCGGGCACGGTTTCGGCGCGCGGATCGCCGTCGAGCACGACGCCCCGCTCACCGACTCGGCGTGCGTGTACTGCGGGAACTGCGTCGAGGTGTGCCCGACCGGGGCGCTCGCGCCGAAGACCGAGTTCGACATGCGGGCGGCGGGCACCTGGGACGAGTCCCGGCAGACGCGAACGTCCACGGTGTGCGCCTACTGCGGAGTGGGCTGCACCCTCACGCTCCACGTGCAGGACAATGAGATCGTCAAGGTCACCTCGCCGCACGACAACCCGGTGACCCACGGCAACCTCTGCATCAAGGGCCGTTTCGGCTACCAGCACGTACAGAACCGGGGCTGATCAGGACATGGGACGAGTCACGGAACGACGCAAGGTCCTCCGCATCCGGGACGGGGCGCTCTCCACCCGGCCGGACACACTCGTCGCCGAGGAACCCCTGGAGATCCGCCTGAACGGCAAACCGCTCGCGATCACCATGCGCACCCCGGGAGACGACTTCGCGCTGGCCGCGGGTTTCCTGGTGAGCGAGGGCGTACTGGCGACTGCAGACGATCTGCAGAACATCGTCTACTGCGCGGGGGCGATCGAGGACGGCTCGAACACCTACAACGTGGTCGACGTGAAGACCGCGCCCGGCGTCGCCCTGCCGGACTTCACCCTGGAGCGGAACGTCTACACCTCCTCCTCGTGCGGACTGTGCGGCAAGGCCAGCCTGGACGCCGTACGCACCACCGCGCGCTTCCCGATCGCCGACACTCCCCCGGTCCGGGTCGCCCCGGAGCTGCTGGCGAGCCTCCCCGACCGGCTGCGGGCGGCCCAGCGGGTGTTCGACCGGACCGGGGGCCTGCATGCGGCGGCGCTGTTCAGCGAGGGCGGCGAGCTGCTGGACGTACGGGAGGACGTGGGCCGGCACAATGCGGTCGACAAACTGGTCGGGCGGGCGCTGCAGCACGGCGACCTGCCGCTGTCGCGGGCGATCCTGCTGGTCTCCGGGCGGGCCTCGTTCGAGCTGGCGCAGAAGGCGGTGATGGCGGGCATCCCGGTGCTGGCGGCCGTGTCGGCGCCGTCCTCGCTGGCGGTGGACCTGGCCGCCGAGGCGGGTCTGACGCTGGTGGGTTTCCTGCGGGGCAGCTCGATGAACGTGTACGCGGGCGAGGACCGCATCGCCCTACGTGAGGCGGCCGCCCAGGGCTGAGCTCCCTCCCCGCAGCACGACGGCGGGGCCCGTCCGGCCGGGAGCGCCCCCTGCGCCGCCGGGTCCCGCCCCTCCTTTTGCTTCGTTCGCCTCCGGGGGCGCCTCAGCCGGTGTCGAGGGGCCCGAACGCGCGCAGGCGCGAAGCGTTGAGCACGATCGGGCCCCTCGACACCGGCACGCCCCCTACGGCTCTCTTCGCGGCCGGCGCGTACGGACAGCCGGCCTTGGTGGGCTCGCACGTCGGCCGGGGCGGGCCGGTCGGGCTGACGGTGCTGTCAGCTGAAGCTCACCTCGGCCGACCTCGTCACCGTACCCAGTCTCGGGAAGTCCAGCCGGACGGACGCCTCGTGCTCGGCGGCGGTCAAGGCCGCCATGGCGTCCTCGACGAAGACGAGGTCGTAGCCGAGGTCAGCGGCGGCGCGGGCGGTGGACTCGACGCCGAGGTTGGTGGCGATGCCGCCGAACACCAGCGTGGTGACGCCGCGTTCGCGCAGCCGCTCGTCCAGGCCGGTGCCCTGGAAGGCGCCGATGGTCCGCTTGACCACCTCCAGGTCGCCGTGCCTGGCGAGACCGGGCACGAGTCCGCTGCCGGGCGGCTGTTCGGCGAGCGAGGGGCGTTCGACCCGGACGAGGACGACGGGTGCTCCGGCGGTGCGGAAGGTCTGCGCCAGCTCTTCGGCGGTGGCCAGCACTTCGGTGCCTTTGCGGGGTTCCAGCGGCAGCGCGACGATGCGTTCCATCAGGTCGACGAGGACCAGGGCGGTGCGCTGCGGGTCGAGGACGGAAGCTGCGGTCATGACGGAACGTTAGCCGCCGTCAGCCGTCCGTGCCGGAAATCCGGATCAACAGGCCCATGAACTGATCGCGTTCGGCGGCGGACAGCGGGGCGAGCAGCTCGTCGTTGGCCTCGCGGGCCGCCTTCTCGCAACGCACCAGGAGGCGGGCGCCGTCGTCGGTGAGGGACACGGCGTTCTTGCGCCGGTCCCTGGGGTCGGGGGCGCGCAGGACATGGCCGGCGGACTGCAGGTCGTTGAGCACGCCGACCAGGTCCTTGGGGTCCAGGCCCACGCTGCGGCCGAGGTCAGCCTGGGCGACGGGCTGGAGGTCGCGGACGGCGGACAGGACCACGTGGTGCCACATCTTCTGGCCCTCGGCCGCCAGCGCGCCGGCGACCAGGGAACGGCCCCGGGCGGCGGCTCGGCCGAGGTGCCAGCTGGGCAGGGAGCGGATCGCGGGCAGGGGTGCGTCGGCCATGCCGGCAGCCTATCCGAGAAACCGTTGGACCTCCCAATGAAACTCGACTACCGTTGGGGCTCCCAACGAGTTCATGGGTGTTCCCAACGATCGACGTGCCGGGCGTACCCGGCCCCGGAGGTGTGTGCGATGCGTCGCGTCCGATACGAATCCACCGGCGGACCGCTGTTCCTGGAGGAGGCTGCGGTCCCCGAGCCCGGCCCCGGGGAACTGCTGGTGCGCTGCGCCGCGATCGGCGTCACCCTGCCCGTGGTCCGCAAGGTCACCGAGGCCGCCGAACCGATCGCACTGGGCGGCGAGATCGCCGGCGAGGTGGTGGCGGTCGGCGAGGGCGTGACCCGCTTCCGGCCGGGCGAGCAGGTGACGGGGATGTGCTTCGGGCACGGGTACGCCGACTTCGCCCTGCTGCACGAGGCCATGACCTCCCCCGTCCCGGACGGCGCCGATGCCGTGGACGCGATCGCGCTGGTGCGCAGCGGCCTGGTGGCGTACGGGGCACTGGAGGCGGCGCGGCAGGCACCGGGCGAGGCGGTCCTCGTCACGGCGGCGGCCAGCGGGATCGGCCACCTCGCCGTGCAACTGGCACGGGCGCGGGGTGCGGGACGAGTGGTGGGCGCCGTGTCCGACCCGGGGAAGGCGGACTTCGTCCGCTCGCTCGGCGCGGACGACTGCATTCGGTACGGCGACGACAGCTGGGGGGACCCCGTCGACTGTGTACTGGACGCCGTCGGCGGCGACCTGCTCACCCCCGCCCTCGCCGCCCTGGCCCCGCACGGCCGCCTCGTCGCCTACAGCTCGGGCGGCGGCACCATCCAGGCGTACGACCTGCTGGTCGGTGCCAAGTCGGTGATCGGGTTCCAGATGGCCCTGATCGCCCGCGGCCGGCCGGACCTGTACGAGCAGTGGCGCCGGGAGCTGTGGCGGCTGTTCGCCGAAGGCGCCCTGAAGCCCGCCGTGCACGCCGAGTTCGCGCTGGAGGACGCGGCGAAGGCGCACGAGACGATCGAGCGGCGGGCCAACCTCGGCAAGGTGGTGCTGCGCCCGTAGCCCCCGTACGCGCTCCTTGTGCTGCACGCTTCTTGTGAGGCGACCTGGCCCCAACTACCTTCGACGGGGCGCACGTTGGACATGGGATGTCCGGATGTCCTCCGACGAAGGGCAAGGTCGCACCATGCCGTCAGGCCTACGCGCCCGTCTCAGAGCCGTACTCGTCACCGCCCTCACCACGGCGGCGCTGCTCCTGGTGCCGCTCGCAACCCCCCACCCGGCACACGCCCGATCTCCCGCAGCCGACCCCGAGTTCGCGCAACAGGTCCTGTTCAAGGCCTCCCAGGACCCCGGCTACGCCTGCTTCCGCATACCGGCGATCGTGCGGACGACCGACGGCACGCTGCTGGCGTTCGCCGAGGGCCGGGTCCTCAACTGCGGGGACGCCGCCGACATCGACATCGTGCTCAAGCGCTCCACCGACGGCGGCCGCACCTGGGGCCCGCTGCGGGTGGTCAACGACGGCGGCGGCGACACGCACGGCAACCCCGCGCCGATCGTGGACCGCGCAACGGGCCGGGTCTGGCTCGCGGAGACGTACAACACCGGCCGTACCGACAGCGCCAGTTGTTCGATCCCCTGCGACCGCACCCCGCACCTGCAGTACAGCGACGACGACGGCCGGACCTGGTCGGTGCCGCGCGACCTGAGCCCGGAGATCCTGGCCGCCGACTGGAACTCCTGGTACGCGACCGGGCCGGTACACGGTATCCAGCTCACCAAGGGCAGGTACGCGGGCCGGCTGGTCTTCGGGGTCAACACCGAGACCTGGGACGGCACCCGGGTCACCGCCAACCACGCGGCGCTGATCGTCAGCGACGACCACGGCGGCCACTGGCGGATCGGCGCCACCGACACCTGGCCCATCGCCGACGACGGCACCTTCCGGCAGAAGCCGTCCGAACTGGCCCTCGCCGAGCGCGGTGACGGCTCCATCCTGGTCAGCGGCAGGGAACAGGACGGCACCGACCTGGGCCACCGCACTCAGGCCGTCAGCCGCGACGGCGGGGGCAGCTTCACCGCGCCCTTCCACGACCTGCCGGACCTGTACGCCCCGCAGGTGGAGGGTTCGCTGCTGCGCCTGGGCGACCGCGTGCTGCTCGCCTGCCCCGGCGACCCCGACCGGCGGCGCACGATGATGATCCGCTCCTCCTACGACGGCGGCCACACCTGGGACAGTGTGGACCGCGGCACGGTCGTCACCACGGACTGGTCCGGCTATTCCGACATGGCTCGCCTCGGCGCGGACACGGTGGGCCTGGTCTACGAGGGCGGCGCGGTGGACGCGCGCGACGAGATCCGCTTCGCCCGGTTCACCGAGGACTGGCTCGACCCGCGCCGCGGCCCCGACCCGGTCACCGCCGACCTCGCCCCGCACGCCCGCCCGGCCGCCGTGCTCGGCGGCGCCGAGGAGACGGCCGGGGTCTTCGGGGGCGCGCTGCGGTTCGACGGCACCGACGACGCCGTACGCCTGCCCTTCCGCACGGAACTGCCCCTGGGGACGAAGGACTTCACGGCGTCCCTGTGGTTCCGGTACACGGCCACGACCGGGGAGCAGCCCCTGCTGTGGATGGGCGGGGTCGGCACCACCCAGCCGCAGGTGTGGGTGCGCGGGGAGCCCGCGAACAACCGTATCCAGGGGCTGATCACGGTACGGGACGGGGCGAACGCGCCCCAGACCGCGTACGTGCGCACGGACACCGCATACAACGACGGCCAGTGGCATCACCTCGTGCTGCGCCGGGGCGGAGGGCGGCTGGCCTTGTTCGTCGACGGTGTGCCGTCGTCCGTCGCCGACATACCGGGTTCGGTCAGCCGCAACTCCCCCTTCGGCGTGCACATCGGTCAGCGCATGGACAGCCGGGCCTTCTTCACCGGCGCCCTCGACGAGGTCCACGTCTGGGACCGGGCCCTCACCGACGAGGAGCTGTCGGACCCCAGGGCGCTCAGGTCACCGAAGGACACGGTCCTGTGGCTGCCCCTCGACCAGGTGAGCCGCTGACCCGCCGACGACGCCCGGGGCCTCCTGCGGGTCCCGGGCCCGGCGCTTGGCGATGACCGCGCACACCATCAGCTGCATCTGGTGGAACAGCATCAGCGGCAGCACGGCGAGGGAGGCGTGGGCGCCGAACAGGACACTGGCCATGGGCAGCCCGGAGGCCAGGGACTTCTTCGAGCCGGCGAACTGGATGGCGATCCGGTCCTCCCGGCCGAAGCCGAGCGCCCTGCCGCCGTACCAACTCAGCAGGAGCATCACGGCGAGCAGCACGGCCTCGACGGCGAGGAGCCCGCCGAGCCGGGCGGGGCTGACCTGGTGCCAGATGCCCCGGACCATGCCCTCGCTGAAGGCGGTGTAGACGACCAGCAGGATCGAGCCGCGGTCGACCAGTCCGAGGACCTTCTTGTGCCGGGCGACGAAGCCCCCGATCCAGCGCCGCAGCACCTGCCCGGCGACGAACGGCACCAGCAGCTGGAGCACGATCTTGACCAGAGAGTCGGCGGAGAACCCCCCGCCGCTGCTGCCGAGCAGCCCGGCCGCCAGCAGCGGGGTCAGGACGATGCCGACGAGAGAGGAGAAGGAGCCCGCGCAGATCGCCGCGGGCACGTTTCCGCGGGCGATCGAGGTGAACGCGATGGACGACTGGATCGTGGACGGCACGAGTGTCAGGAACAGCAGTCCCTGGTAGAGCGGCTGGGTCAGCAGCACGGGCACCAGGGCGCGCGCCGCCAGCCCGAACACCGGGAAGAGGACGAACGTGCAGACCAGCACGGTGACGTGGAGCCGCCAGTGGCGCAGTCCGTCCACCGCCTCCTTCGTGGAGAGCCGGGCGCCGTAAAGGAAGAAGAGGAAGGCGATCGCGGCCGTGGAGGCACCGGAGGCGACATGCGCGGCGGTGCCGTGGGCCGGGAACAACGCCGCGAGGCCCACCGTCCCGATCAGCAGCACGATGTACGGGTCGACCGGTATCCAACCCGGCCAGGACAGGCGTTTCACAGTGCTCCGTTCCGTTCGTTCGCGGGCCCGCAAGGGCCTCCTCCATCGTCCTCCACGGCACACCGATCGGGAATCCCGCATACCACTCTGACTGACATCACGTTTCACGATGGCCAGATAGCCTGGCAGGCGTGTACGACCCGACGCAGCTGCGCACCTTCCTCGCCGTGGCCCAGACGCTGAGCTTCACGCAGGCCGCGCGCCGGCTGGGGCTGCGCCAGTCCACGGTCAGCCAGCATGTGCGCCGGCTGGAGGACGCGACCGGGCGGCAGCTGTTCACCCGGGACACCCATGCGGTGGAGCTGACCGAGGACGGCGAGGCGATGCTGGGCTTCGCGCGCCGGATCCTGCAGGTCCACGAGCAGGCGACGGCGTTCTTCACCGGCACCCGGGTGCGCGGCCGGCTGCGGTTCGGCGCGTCCGAGGACTTCGTGCTCACGAGGCTGCCGGAGATCCTGGAGGGCTTCCGCTACGACCACCCGGAGGTCGACCTGGAGCTCACCGTGGAGCTGTCCGGCACCCTGCACGAGCAGCTGGCCGCCGGGAAACTGGACCTGGTGCTGGCCAAGCGGCGCCCGGAGGATCCCCGGGGCGAACTGGTCTGGCGCGACGACCTGGTGTGGATCGGCGCCGAGCGGCTGCGCCTGGACGCGGACCGGCCCGTCCCGCTGATCGTGTACCCGCCGCCCGGCATCACCCGGGCCCGCGCGCTGCGGGCGCTGGAGCGCGAGGGCCGCGACTGGCGGATCGTGTGCACCAGCGGCAGCCTCAACGGACTGATCGCGGCGGCCCGCGCCGGGCTCGGCGTGATGGCCCACTCCCGGCGCCTGATCCCGCCCGGTCTCTTCCGTCTGCCGGACCGTGCCGGGCTGCCCGACCTGGGCAAGGTCGACTTCGTCCTCGTCCACGGCCGGCGCCGGGGCACGGCGGAGGACGCGGCGAACGCGCTGGCCACGGCGGTCCTGGCGGGCGGGGAGCGGCTGCGGCGGCGGGGCGGCTGAGAGCCGTCAGCGGGGCACCGGGTACGTCAGCTGTTTGACCCGGCGCAGGAACGGCGTGGTCTCCACGTGCTGCACTCCCTCCAGCTGCCCGAGGGGACCGCTGAGGTAGGCGTAGAGACCGGCGGTGCTGCGGGCCAGCGCGGTGACGACGAGGTTGGACGGTCCGGCCGTCGCGGAGACCCAGGCCGTCTCCTCGTGCCTGGCCAGCGCCTCGCCGACGGAGTGCAGAGCGGCCGGGGCGGCGGTGATCCACAGGATGGCGGCGACGGGGTGGCCGAGTATCTCCGTCTGGTACTCGGTGTCGAGGTACACCGCCCCGGAGGCGCGCAACAGCGCCAGCCGGCGCTTGAGCGAGGACTCGGAGCGGCCCGTCGCCCGCTGCAGTCGCGGGTACGAGGCGCGGCCGTCGCGCTGCAGCACCGCCAGCAGGGGTTCGTCCTCGGGCTCGAGGCGTGGCGGTCCGGGGACGGCTTCGAAGGCGGGGCGCAGGGCGGCGATCTGCTCGTCGGTGAGGGCGCCGAACTTGCTGATCCAGCCGGCGGCACCACCGTAGAAGCGGTGCAGGAGCTGCTGGGCGCGGATCTCGACCACGCTCGGGGTGCGCGGCAGTTTGCCGAGCAGCAGGTCGTCGTGGTCGCCCGGATGGCGCGGCCGGGTCACGCACAGCACCTCGGTGCCGCCCGAGGCGAGGCCGATCCAGGAGGTGTCGGGGCGCTTGGCGAGAGCCTCCGCGATGGCCAGGGCGCCGTCCGGCGCGCAGCGGATCCGCAGCATCCACTGGTCCTGGCCCAGCACGTAGCCGTCCCGCACGGCGACCACGCGCAGGCCTCCTTCCGCGCACAGGCGCCGGTAGCGGCGCGCGATGGTCTGGTCGGAGACGCCGAGCACGGAAGCGATGCGGCTGAAGGAGGCCCGGGCGTCGACCTCCAGCGCGGACAACAGCTGCAGGTCGAGTCGGTCGAGTATGTCGGATTCCATCTCCAGCATGCCCTCTCCTGTCGGATTCTGCCGTTTCTGTGCGGTGCACACATCCGATCGGCCGTGCCGGGGCCATCGTACGGAGCGATCGAACGCCGTCGTACGGAATTGCGGGGAGTGGAAGGACATGCGCAGTTGGGGGACGCTCACGGCCGTGTGCCTGGGCACGTTCATGTTGCTGCTGGACGTGACGATCGTGGTGGTGGCGCTGCCGGACATGGCCGCTTCGCTGCACGCGTCGCTGGGTGATCTGCAGTGGGTGGTGGACGGGTACGCGCTCGCGCTGGCCGCGCTGCTGCTCGGGGCGGGGGCCGCCGCCGACATTCTCGGGCGCCGCCGGGTGCATGTGGCGGGTGTCGTGCTGTTCGCGGCGTCCTCGCTGCTGTGCGGGGTCTCGACGGGGCCGGCCGTGCTGGTGGCCGCGCGGGCGCTGCAAGGGGTGGGCGCGGCCGCGATGTTCGCGACGACGCTGCCGTTGCTGGGCTCGGTCTACCAGGGCAGGCAGCGGTCGGCGGCGCTCGGCGTATGGGGCGCGGTGAGCGGCGGGGCGGCGGCGGTCGGTCCGGTGCTGGGCGGGCTGCTCACCGAGGGTCCCGGCTGGCGGTGGATCTTCTTCGTGAACCTGCCGGTGAGCGTCGTCGAGGTGTGGCTGACGCTGCGAGTGGTGCCGGAGTCCCGGGGACCGCGGGGCATGCGGGTGGACTGGGCGGGCATGGCCGCGTTCGCCGCCTTCGGGGGCGGGGTGACGTACGCGGTGGTACGGGCCGGCGAGGACGGCTGGACGGCACCGGGGGCGCTCACGGCGTTCGGCTGCGCGGCGCTGGCGCTGGTGCTGTTCGTGGCGGTGGAGCGGCGCACCGCACATCCGCTGCTGGACCTGGCCCTGCTGCGGCGGCCCGCGTTCGTCGGGGTGATGCTGGGGGCGTTCGCCTTCAACGGGGCGGCGTTCGGCGTGACGCCGTACCTGTCGATCTGGATGCAGACGCTGCTGGGGATGTCGCCGGTGCGCGGCGGGCTCACACTGCTCCCGATGACGGTCGCGGCGATGCTCGTCGCCGTGCTGGTGGGCCGGCTGCTGCACGGAGTGCCGCCACGGCTCACCATCGGCGGCGGCCTGCTGCTGATCGGCACCGGCAACCTGTGCCAGGCCGTCCTGGACGCGGGGGCCTCCTGGACGGCGCTGGTGCCCGGGTTCGTGCTGGTCGGCGTCGGCACCGGGTTCGTCGGACCCACGGTGGCCGGAGCCGCGCTGGCCGCGGTGCCGCCGGAGCGGGCCGGGATGGCGGGCGGTGCGGTGAACACCGTCCGGCAACTCGGGTACGCGCTCGGCGTGGCCGTCTTCGGCACGCTGCTCACCTCGCGGATGACCGGCCCGCTGCCCGGCGGCGCGGCCCACGCGCTGGCCGGCGGCGGAGCCGGTGCGCTGCGCGGCGGCTTCCCGGAGCACACCCTGCGCGCCGCGTTCGCCTCCGGTCTGAACGGCGCGCTGGTGGCGGCGGGGCTCGCGGGCATGGTCGCGGGTGCGCTGGTGCTGCTGCTCGTGCGGGCGGACCGGCCCGCGCAGCGGCGGACGGCCGGGGCGGAGGCGGAGAAGGCGGTGCCGGTGCGCCGCTGACCACAGGGCGCGGCGGCGAGGGCGGCTCCGGGAAGTGCTCCGGGGCCGCCCTCGCCGGGGTACGCCCGCCGGGCCGATCCGCGCCGGGTTTGCGGTGATTGGTACGAGGTGCGCCGTAATCGGCGCGTACAGATTCGGTGGAGATTACGGCACCGGAACTTACTGACCCGTCAGTACCGTGTCCGACCCTTCCCCATGTGCGGGTATTTTCCCGTCCCCGCCCGGGGGAAACGTGACGTTTGCTCGGTTTCCGACCCCCTCCCGCCCGGTGACGGCGTGGGGTAGCTTTCACCGCGCTGTGCCGCGTATCACGGGCGTGACCAAGCAGTGAGGACCGGGGAGCGAGGATTGCGCGAGTTCACCAACCCGCCGCTCACGTCGGCACCGCCGGTGGGCGGTCTGGCCGACGCGGTCTTCGAGCATGCCCGGACGGACCCCACACACATCGCCCTCGGCCGCAAGGACACCGCCGGGCAGTGGCGCGAGGTGACCTCCGCCGAGTTCCGCGACGAGGTCCTGGCGCTCGCCAAGGGTCTCCTGGCGCGCGGCATCCGCTTCGGCGACCGGGTCGCGATCATGTCCCGCACCCGCTACGAGTGGACCCTGTTCGACTTCGCCCTGTGGTCGATCGGCGCCCAGGTGGTCCCCGTCTATCCCACGTCCTCGGCGGAGCAGTGCTTCTGGATGCTCTACGACGCCGAGGTGTCCGCGGCGATCGTCGAGCACGAGGACCACGCGATGACCATCGCCACCGTCATCGACCGCCTCCCGCAGCTGCGCCAGCTGTGGCAGCTGGACTCCGGCTGTGTGCAGGAGCTGTACGACGCCGGGGCGCATCTGGACGACGAGCTGGTGCACCGGCACCGGCAGGCGGTCACCCCGGATTCCGTCGCCACGATCATCTACACCTCGGGCACCACCGGCCGCCCCAAGGGCTGTGTCCTCTCGCACGCCAACTTCATGTACGAGGCGGACACGATGATCGAGCGCTGGCAGCCGGTGTTCCAGACCAAGAAGGACGACGAGGCCTCCACCCTGCTGTTCCTGCCGCTCGCGCACGTCTTCGGGCGGATGGTGGAGGTCGCCGCGATCCGCGGCCGGGTCCGCTTCGGGCACCAGCCCCAGCTGAACGCCGCCGCCCTGCTGCCCGACCTGCAGGCCTTCAGGCCGACCTTCATCCTCGCGGTGCCGTACATCTTCGAGAAGGTGTTCAACGCGGCCCGCCGGAAGGCGGAGAAGGAAGGCAGATCCGGGCCGTTCGAGAAGGCGGTCGACATCGCGGTGAAGTACGCGGACGCCGTGGAGGCCAAGGCGTGGGGCACCGGACCCGGCCCGTCGGCGGGACTGCGCATGCAGCACCAGCTCTTCGACAAGCTCGTGTACTCCAAGGTCCGCGCGGCGATGGGCGGCCGGATCCGCAACGCGATGTCCGGCGGTTCGGCGATGGACCGCCGGCTGGGCCTGTTCTTCGCGGGCGCCGGCGTGCAGATCTACGAGGGCTACGGCCTGACCGAGTCGACGGCCGCGGCGACCGCCAACCCGCCCGAGCGCACCCGCTACGGCACCGTCGGCCAGGCCATCCCCGGCGTGACCGTGCACATCGCCGATGACGGAGAGATCTGGCTGCACGGCGGAAACGTTTTCCAGGGCTATCTCAACAACCCGAAGGCCACCGACCAGACCCTGCACGAGGGCTGGCTGGCCACCGGCGACCTCGGCTCGCTCGACGAGGACGGCTATCTGACCATCACCGGCCGCAAGAAGGAGATCCTGGTGACCTCCGGCGGCAAGAGCGTCTCCCCCGGCGTGCTGGAGGAGCGGGTCCGCGAGCATCCGCTGGTCAACCAGTGCATCGTCGTCGGCAACGACCGGCCCTACATCGCCGCCCTGGTCACCCTCGACCAGGAGGCCGTCGAGCACTGGCTGCAGATGCGCGGGAAGCCGCGGATGACCCCGGCCGAGCTGGTGCGCGACCCGGACCTGGAGACGGAGGTGCGGCGGGCGGTGGTCGCCGCCAACACCCTCGTCTCCCAGGCCGAGTCGATCCGCACCTTCCGCATCCTGGCGCAGCCGTTCACCGAGGAACACGGCCTGCTCACACCGTCGTTGAAGCTGAAGCGGAAGGCGATCGAGAAGGCGTACGACAACGAGGTCGAGGCGCTCTACCGGACGTGACTCTTCTGATGGGGCGTCAACTGATCGTCACCTTGAAGATCTTGTCGGACCCGTCGGCGGCGCCTCCGTTGTTGTCGCAGTTGGTGGTGGACAGCCACAGCTGGTCGGCGCCCGGCACCTTGGTCACGGTGCGCAGCCGGCCGTAGGTGCCGACGTAGTACGCGCTCGGAGTGCCGACGCTCTCGGTGTCGCCGTTGATGGGGATGCGCCACAGGCGTTCGCCGCGCAGGGACGCCATGTAGATCACGTTGCGGACGACGGCGATGCCGCTCGGCGAGGCCTCGGAGACGTTCCAGGTGGCCTTGGGGTTGGTCATGCCGGCGACGTCGCAGCTGCCCTCGCAGGTGGGCCAGCCGTAGTCGGCGCCGGGCTTGATGAGGTTGAGTTCGTCCTTGGAGCTGTTGCCGAACTCCGCCTCCCAGAGCCTGCCGTTGCGGTCGAAGGCGAGGCCCTGCGGGTTGCGGTGGCCGTAGGAGTAGACGTAGTTGCCGAAGGGGTTGCCGGGGGCCGGCCTGCCGTCGGTCGTCATGCGCAGGATCTTGCCGTTGAGGGAGTTCTTGTCCTGCGCGAGATCGGGCTGCTGGGCCTCGCCGGTGGAGACGTACAGGTAGCCGTCGGGGCCGAAGGCGAGGCGGCCGCCGTTGTGGTAGCGGTTCTTCTTGATGCCCTGGAGCAGCACCTTGTAGTCGCTGAGTTTCGTGCCGTCGTAGGTCATGCGGACGACCCGGTTGCCCTCCGCGGCGGTGTGCATGAAGTAGACGTAGTGGTCGGACTCCCACCCGGGGTCGACGGCGACACCGAGCAGGCCGCCCTCGCCGTTGGTCGTGACGGCGTTGGGGACGGTTCCCACCTGTGTCTTCGTGCCGTTCTTGGTCAGCTTCCACACCCGGAAGTCGTCCCGCTCGGTGACCAGTGCGGACTGGCCGTCGGGCATCCAGTAGGTGCCCCAGGGGATGGTCCAGCCCGTGGAGAGGGTGGCGATGGACGACGGGACACCGCCGTCGGTGGCGCAGGCCCTGGTGGTGAAGGTGACCGTGTTGCTCGGTGCGGAGACATTGCCGGCGGCGTCACGGGCGACGACGTTCAGGCTGTACGGGCTGTCGCAGGCGAGCCCGGTGAGGGTGGTGGACGTGCCGCTGGTGACGGTCTGGTAGACGGTGGTGTCGCTGCGCACGTCGTAGGCGGTGACGCCGCGGTCGTCGGTCGAGGCGCCCCAGGTGAGGTCGACCGTGTTCGATGTGATGTCGGCCGTGTGCAATGTACCGGGTACGGTCGGCGGTGTGGTGTCGGAGCTGGGCCTGGTGGTGCAGTCGACGACCGGGCTGGCGGGCGAGGCGTTGCCGGCCCCGTCGCGGGCGATGACCGTGAGGTCGTAGGTGGTGTTCGGGGCGAGCCCGGTCAGCGTCTTCGAGGTCGTGTCCCCCGGCGCCTCGCCGATCTTGTTGCCGTGCTCGTAGAGGTCGTACGCCGCGACGCCGACGTCGTCGGTCGACGCGCCCCAGGACAGGGTCAGACGGTCCTCACCGATGTCCGAACAGGAGGGCTGCCCGGGGCGGGTGGGGGCCTGGGTGTCGGACGGTGTGCCGAGGCTCATGCGGTCGAGGTTGGGGCCGCCGTTCGCCGAGGTGGCCGTGGCCCGGATCTTGTTGCTGCCCGCCTTCAGGGTGACGGTGACGGACTTGGCGGCCCAGGTGTTCCAGTCCGCCGTGGCCGGGAAGGAGACGGCGGGCGCGACGACGGTGCCGTTGACGGAGAGGTCCATCGGCCGGTCGGCTGCGGTGCCGTTGGCGTACCGCAGGGTGACCGAGGCGGGACCGGCGGAGGCCGCGCTGACCGTGAACTCCACGTAGGAGCCCTTGACGTTGGTGTAGTCGACGAATCCGGTGCCCGTGAACCCGGTGTGGTTGACGGCGACGGTGCCCTGGGAGATCAGGGCGTCCTCGGCCTGGTAGTCGGTGGCGGCGAGGGCGGTGCCCTGGCTGAGGCCGGCCAGGGGCAGTGCGAGGGCCGCGGCGAGCCCGTACGGCAGAACTCTCTTCAGATGCATGGGTATTTCCCCTTGTTTCCCCTCAGCCCGTGTACTGGGTGAAGACCTTGAGGTAGTCGTACGGCTGCTGTGGCACACCGCTGCAGGAGTCGCCGTCGGTGCCGGAGCCGCAGGGGCGGTCGCGGTTGGCGGACCAGTAGGTGAGGCGCGCGATGTGGTGCTGCCGGGCGTAGGCGAGCATGGTCCGGAAGTCGGCGACGCGGACGCGCTCACCGGAGTCGTCGGTCTTCCCGTTCATCGACGACAGGCCGATGTGGGCGTAGGCGGTGGCGTCGTCATAGCCGTAGGCCGCCTTGACCCGGGCCTTGAGACCCTCCATGGCCTGCGTCGTCAGGGTGCCCATGTTCGTGGTGCCGCCGCCGAAGTCGAACGGCATG
The DNA here is from genome assembly GCF_042891825.1 of Streptomyces sp. NPDC001852. Lineage (NCBI taxonomy): Bacteria > Bacillati > Actinomycetota > Actinomycetes > Kitasatosporales > Streptomycetaceae > Streptomyces > Streptomyces sp. NPDC001852. The sequence goes on along the minus strand of NZ_JBIATN010000038.1, from coordinate 60,560 downwards.
ACGCACCAGACGTCGTTCGACAGCCCGGACCTGGCCGCCCGCTGGATCATGTCGACGCCGGTGGCGTCGGGGCCGGATGTGGTGGTGCCGAAGGTGATGACCGTCTTCAGACCGGGGTTGTTGGCCTTCACGGTCTTCAGGGCGTCCACGACACGTTGGCGGACGGTGGCGTTCGACCACTCGGTGTTCTCGATGTCGATGTCCAGCGCCTTCAGCCTGTACGCGTTGATCACCTTCTGGTAGGCGCCGGCCAGTGCGGAGGCACTGGAGCACCTCTCCCCCAGCTTGGCGCCGCTCCAGCCGCCGACGGAGACGATCACGTCGCCGCCCGCGGACCGAATACGGTCTATCGCGGCCTGGTCGCTGCCGCCGGTCAGCGGCCGGGTGCCGTCCCACTTGGGGTTGCAGCTGCCGTCGGACAGGACGAAGGCGAGGGTGAACCACTTGACTCCGGTCGCCGACATCACCTGGGTCGGGTCCGGCGGATCGCCCCAGCCCAGGTACTCGTACGGGGCGACGGCCAGGCCGGGGGACGCCGCGAGTGCCGTGGCGGAGGCGGTGGGCCTGACCCGGACGAGCCGGGTCTCGCCGGGGCGGAGGGTCGCGCTGTAGGAGCCGGTGACCGTGCCCCTGTGGGAGCCGGACCACAGATCGGTGACGTCACCGGAGCCGGTGAAACCGACCTGGGACCAGTTCACAGTGACCGTGGCACTGCCGGAGGTCCCGGTGTTGAACAGGGCCACCAGGTAGTCGCCGTTGCTCTCCCGCTTGCTCCAGACCTGGCTGACACCGCTGTTCACGATGCGTTTCGCCGCGACCCCGTCCTGGTCCACGCCGATCAGCCGGTCGTTGGTCAGCATCGCCTTGTCGACCGGGTCGAGGTGGGTCAGGTCCGTGCCCAGCAGCAGCGGTGCCGCCGCCATCGACCACAGGGTGAACTGGGAGCGGCGCTGGTCGGCGGTGAGTCCCGCCCGGTCGCCGTTGCCGATCTCCACGGAGTCCAGGTCGTTCCAGCCGCCGGGCCCGGCGTACGGCTGCCAGGCGGCGGCCGAGTCGAAACGGGTGGAGACGTGCGACCAGTTCGTGAGCGGGTAACCGCTTCCATCGGGGCCGGGCCCGCAGTAGCACTCGACGTCGCCCTGGGTGCGCCAGCTGTTGGCGAGCGCGCGCCAGGTGGCGGCGTGGTCGAGGGGGAGGTTGTTGGACAGGGCGAAGGTGAGGGGCCGGCCGGTGGCCCGCAGGGCCTTGTCCCAGGCCCGTACGTCGGGGACGTCCTGGCTGCCCACGCCGTCGATCTTGAGGTAGTCGACGCCCCACGAGGCGAACTGCCGGGCCCAGGAGTCGACGAACTCCTGGGCGCCGGGCCGGGAGTAGTCGATGGCGTACATGTTCCTGCAGTTGTAGTTCTTCTCCGTCTTCGAGGTGTCCGCGATGTCCTTGGCGTGGTAGGGCGTGCCCTCGATCGGGGTGTTCCTCAGGACGGCGTTCCTCGCGATGCCCGGGGTGACGTAGAAGCCGAACTTCAGGCCCTTGGCGTGGATGTGGTCGGCGAGAGCCTTGATGCCGTCGGGGAACTTGGCGGTGTCCACGGCCCAGCGCCCGTACGAGTCGACCGTGAAACCGTTCGCGTCGCACTTCTGCCAGAAGTCGTCCAGGTTGACCTGCACGAAACCGTGGTCCTTCAGGCCGCTCGACGCCAGCGCGTCGGCCTGGGCCTCGATCTTCGCCTCGGTCGGCTGCCGGCGTACGAAGCTCCAGCTGCTCCAGCCCATGGCGGGCCGCAGGGACTGGCCGTTGTCGGAGGCGACCGCGGGAGAGGCGGCACCGGCGAGGGGCACCGCGGCGGCGACGAGCAGGCCGGCCGTCGCCGTCGTGAGGGTTCTGAGCCGGGTCATGGACGTCCCTTCGGTGCGGGTGTGGCGTAGGAGGTGCCGATCCAGGCCTCGTCGATGCGCAGCCGCTGGTAGCGGGCGGTGTCGCTGGAGGCGGCCCAGGTGGAGTCGATCTCCAGGCGGACGTAGCGGGCCGTGGCGGCGGGCAGGTCGATGACCTGGATCCCGCGCGCGCTGGGCAGCTGACCGGTCTTCACCGGGCTGCCCCAGTTCCTGCCGTCGTCGCTGAGGTAGACCTTGTAGTCCTTGATCCGTGCGGACTGCTCGGTGGCGGAGCGGGCGTAGGCGACGGAGTCCTCACGCTGGTTGAGCCCGATGTACTGGACCTTCTTCGCCGCTGCGAGGTCCAAGGTGAGGTTCACCGGGAGCGTCTTGTCGTTGTCCCAGTAGGTGAGGTAGTCACCGTCGCCGGCGGCGGAGCCGGGGTGGCCGCTCGCGGACGTGCTCGCGGTGACGCTGACTCCGGTCGCGATGCCCTGGCGCCCCGCGGTGATCACCTTGAAGACGGTGTCGTACGGGTCCCAGTCGCCGAGGCCGGTGAGGGTGAGGGCGCCGCCGGACTGCGACCAGGAAACCGGCGCTCCGGTGCGGAGGTTGGTGACCGAGGCGATGCGGTAGCCGTTGTCACGGATGCGCAGGGTCGAGGTCCTCGGCGGGGTCAGGACGTGGACGTACTGCCGGTTCGGGTCGTCCTTGGCGATGGTGGTGACGCCGTGGGCGCCGTCGTTCCAGAAGCCGGGCTTGAGGCCGCCGTACATGTAGCCGCCGCCCTCGGTGCCGTGCAGGGACTCCCAGATCCTGTCGAGGTAGGAGTTCGCGAAGGTGTTGAAGTCCGCCTGGTTGGCCGGGAACTTCCCGTTGACCTGGGCGGTCTCCGCCATGAGCGCCTTCACCGAGGAGCCCACGTTGGTGATCAGCCGGCCGAGCGTGAGCATCCTGTCGACGGTCGGGTTCGTGCCGTCGTACCACCAGGCGCCGGTCGACGGCAGCTTGAAGTCGGCCTCCGTCAGGCGGGGTTGGGCGGTGTAGATCGCCTGCGGGTAGTCGTAGGCGGGCGTCATCCCCGTCTTCTGCTCATTGCTGATCATGTCCATGATCGGCGTGTCTTCGTTGTTGTTGCTGAGCGTGTAGTTCGGACGCTTCTGATAGATCTGCGCGTAGAGGTTGTGGCTCTCCCAGTACGCGTTGTCGTTGTCGATCCAGAAGCCGCCGAGGTCCGGGTAGCGGTCCATGACCTCGAAGAAGTTGTCGTACGAGAACTGACCGAAGCCGTCGCGGGTGGTGAGGTCGATGTTCCTGCCCTTGTAGGCGGAGTAGGCGGCCGAGTCGAGCCACTCGTGGCCGCCCTCGTCGTGCCACTGGGGGTCGTCGGTCATGTAGAGGATGACCTTCATGCCCTTGGCCTTGGCCGCGTTGATCAGCTCACCGAGGAAGTCCCGCTCGGTCGAGCAGGAGCCGGGGATCTTCGACGGCCAGGGCCGGGCGTAGCCGAGCCGGCTGTGGAAGGTCGCCAGCACGATGTACTGCGTATGCAGTTTCCGCGCCTCGTTCACCCAGTAGTCCGGCGTCCAGCCACCGCTGGTGACGTCCTTCTCCCAGGCACTGCAACTGGTGTGCGCGGGGGCGGTGCGCAGGCCCCAGTGCAGGAAGAGGCCGCCGACGGAGGCGCGGAGGAAGGCCTGCCGGGGGTTCTCGACGTCGCGCGGGCGGACTGGGGCGGCGCAGTTCTGGCTCGATCCGGTGGCCGAGACGCGGAGGGCGCCGCCGTTGGTGGTGTGGCTGTCACTGACGCAGTAGCCGGTGACGGACTGGAAACCGAGGTCGTGCGGCGAGTGGCCGCCCTTCTGCGCGGTGAACCGGGTCAACCGGACGCCGCTCACCGCGTTGGCGATGAGGGCGGGGCGGCCGTCGTCCGCCGCGAACCTCACGGAGCTGTCGGTGAAGGTGACGCCGTCGGCATCGTGCAGGTACCAGCCGTACGCCGGCCGGGTGCCGATGCTCTTGGGGTTGTAGTCCTTCGGGTCGTTGCCCGGCACGCCGGTGGACATGGTGCCGTTGCCGCCCGGGACCGTGATGTCGACATGGTTGAAGCTGACATCGCTGATGCGGTGGCTGTCCTCGCCCCACAGGGTCGGGCTGAAGGACGGGCTGTTGCCGGTGGCCGTGATGTTGTCGTAGGTGACGTTGCTGATCGAGCCGACGCCCGGACTGTTGCCGCACCGCTTCCGCGTTCCGATCTTCTCCATGATCGGCGAGTGCACGTTCGTCATGGTGATGTCGCGGTAGTGGACGTCGGAGATGCTCGCGCCGTCCATGGAGACCATGCCGAGCCCGGACTTGCCGGCGCCCTCGATACGGATCTTCTCGAACTGGTAGTCGGAGAAGTCGCCGCAGGTCTCGGAGCCGAACATCAGGGCGTTGCAGCAGCGCGCCGACAGCACCGAATCGCTCACGCGCACATGGCCGTTGGGGAGCTTGGCGCCGAGGGCGTAGTCGCTCTTGAAGACCAGGGCGTCGTCGTTGGCGGCGATGTGCGCGTTGGTGATCGTGACGTTCGTGGTGGAGATGACGTTCCAGCCGTCGCGGTCGCTCGCGGTGTCTATGGTCAGGCCGTCGGAGACGACGTTCGTGCAGCCGTTGATCAGGGCGGCGAAGTGGCCGCCGCGGCGCAGGGTGAGACCGTCGCCGAGCCGGAGCCCGTCGCAGCGGGTCAGCGAGAGGATCTTGTCGGCCTGGCCGGACTTCGGGTTGCCGGTGATCAGGTTTCCGGCGCCGTCGATGACCCCGCCGCCGGTGAAACCGATGTCGGTCAGCCGGTCGCCGTAGATCATCGCGTCGTGGAAGTGGCTGTGCCCGTAGTCCTGGTACTTGTCGTTCGGATTGGACTCGGGCGGGTCGTAGGTGCCGGAGGAGGAGCCCTGCAGGGTGGCGCCCTTGTCGACCTGGAGCGTCACATGGCTCTTCATGTGGATGGTGTTGCCGGACCTGTAGGTGCCGGCCGGGAAGCGGACCGTCCCGCCGCCGGCTGCGTTGGCGGCGGTGATGGCCTTGTCGACGGCGGGGGTGTCGTTGGTGGAGCCGTCGCCCTTGGCGCCGTAGTCGCGCACGTCGTAAACGGTGGCCGGACGGGGCGTGGCGGGGTGCGGGGCGGCGAGGGCGGCGGGGTGGGCGAGGCCGAGGACGACGGCGAGGACGCACAGGACGATCGCCGCCGCCCGTCTCGGGTCGGCGATGCGGGGTTTCACGAGGACGGCTCCTTCAGGCGAGTTGGTAGCCGCGGAGGTTGGTGAGCAGCAGGTAGGTGTCCTGCAGGGAACCGGAGGTGTCGCCGAGGGAGCGGTAGATGCCCCACTTGGGGCGCACTCGGTCGGCGAGGAAGGTGTCGACACCGGATCTGGACGTGTCGACGACGGTGGTGGAGCCGCTCTTGAGGATCCAGCGGACGGAGCCGGCCTGGCCGTTGCCGACCTTGATCTGGAAGTCGACGTCGGTCCATGTGTCGTGCAGGGGATCGAGGCCGGTGCTGCCGACGAGGATGTCGTCCACGGCGAGCCGGAGTTCGATGGTCTGCGTACCGTTCACCCGCCGCAGCGACTGCACGACGATCGGGGAGGTGCCGGCGCCGGGCTGTTTCATCTGCATGATGTGGGTGAAGGTGGTCGTCCCCTTCAGGGTGCTGGGGATGTACATCGAGTACGTGAGCCGCCAGGTCTGGCCCTCGGTCCACTTCAGATAGCTGTCGGCGCCGGTGCGCAGGCCGGTGACCTCTTGGCGCTGGCGGTCGGTGGAGGTGTCCCGGTCGACCGTGTGCATGTTGAAGCGCCAGTTGTCGCCGGTGGCGAAGATGTGCGGATGGCCGGCCGGGTGGGAGTGCGCGCGGTCGTCCTCGACGGTCTCGAAGGCGCCGAGCCTGTCGGTGCGCGCCGACGGCGACCACTTCAGCTGCCAGGAGGCGGCGTGGGCCTCGGCGGCGGGCAGGCCGGTCGCGGCTGCCGCGGCGCCGCCGAGCGCGGCACCCAGCACAGCCCTTCTGGATGTGCTCATGACACTTGATCACCTCGCAGTTGCTCGTTCATGATCAGAAAGGCCCCGAGGCCGTGGAAGTCGTTGGTCGCCCGGGTGCGGCCGACGTAGTACGCGTAGTCGCCGACGTTGGTGCCGACGGAGATGTCGGCCAGGTTCGTACGGCCGTCCGTGCCGATCGACAACCGGGCCAGCACACCCTGGCGACCGCGCCGGGCGATCGCGTCGAAGTGCGGGTCCAGATAGCCCTGTTGGACACCGCGGGACAGGGCGTAGGCGAACATGCTGGAGCAGGAGGTCTCGGTCCAGTTGTCCGGCCGGGACCCCTTGTCCATCACCTGGAACCAGCGCCCGGACGCCGGGTCCTGGTACTTCTCCAGGGAGGAGGCCAACGTCCGCAGGATGCTGAGCAGTTGGGGACGCCGGGGCTGGTCGGCGGGGATCGCGTCGAGGACGTTCACCAGCGCCATGGCGTACCAGCCGACGGCACGGCACCAGTGCTCCGGGGCGAGCCCGGTGGCCGGGTCGGCCCAGCTCGCCGACCTCGACTCGTCGTAGGCGTGCCGCAACAGGCCGTTCGCCACCTGGAGATGACCGCCGTAGACGGCCACCTGCTTGGCGGCCTCGCTGTTCGTGTACGCGCTGTCGCCGAACTCCCTGCCGTACTCGACCAGGAACGGGTTCACCATGTAGGCGCCGTCCGCCCACAGTTGGTGCGCCCGGCTGCTGGTGTCGGCGTGCCAGAAGCCGCCGTCGGAGGTGCGCGGATAGCTGTCCAGGCGGTCGCGGATCTTCCTTGCGGCCCTGCCGTAGCGGTCCTGGCCGGTCTCGTGGTGCAGGATCACCAGCAGCCGGCCCGCCTGCATGCTGTCGAGGCTGTCGAAGGTCTGGTCGATCGTGCCGTCGCGGTGCACGAACCGGTCGACGTAGGCCTTGATGTAGGCGAGCAGGCGGGGGTCGTGGGTGCGCCGGTACACGAGGTACTGGCCGTAGAGATACAGACCCACGGGGTACGACCAGCCGCCGATGGTGGCCGGTGTGTAGCGCGCCATGGTGGAGTCCACGACGTCCGTGGACCAGTCGCGGGCGGCGGCGGGACGGGACGCGGGGGTCGGCGCGGAGGGTGCGGGGGCGGCGCTCGCCGGGGGTGCGGGGGCGGCGCTCGCCGGGGGTGCGGTGGCGGGCAGCGCGGTCAGGGCGGCGGTGGCGAGCGTGACCGCGGTCAGTGCGGCCCGCCGGCGTCGGCGTCTCATGGTCCTCCTTCTCGGTGGACGTACGCGGGTGGATGTGCGGTACCGGCCGCGCCGTGGACCAGGGCGTCGACCAGAGGGCGGTCCGGGGCGTGTCGGCAGGCGGGGTCGGTGCGGGTGGCGTCGCCGGTCAGGGCGTATGCCTGGCAGCGGCAGCCGCCGTGGTCGACCGTGCGCAGGGCGCAGCCGCGGCACGGTTCGGGCATCCAGGTCTCGCCCCGGAAGGCGTTGAAGGCCCTCGACTCCCGCCAGATCCAGGCCAGTTCGCGGTGTGTCACGTTCGGCGGGTCCAGGCCGGGCAGGGTTCCGGCGGCCGGGCACGGCAGCACCGTGCCGTCCGGGGCGACGGTGAGCGAGAGGGCACCCCAGCCGCCCATGCAGGGTTTCGCGGTGGCGTCCACCAGGTCGGGGGCCACCCACACCAACTCCAGTGCGTCGCCCAGTCGTTCACGCCAGTGAGCCACTCGGGCACGGGCGCGGTCGACCTGGCCGCGTGAGGGCAGCAGCGCGGCGCGGTTGCGGGCCGCCCAGCCGTGGTACTGGGTGTTCGCCAGCTCGATCCGGTCGGCACCCCAGTCGAGGGCGAGCCGGATCAGGCCGTCGAGGTCGTCCAGGTTGCCGCGGTGCAGGACGGCGTTCAGCCCGAGGGGCAGTCCGGCCTCGCGGACCAGCCGGGCGGCGCGTTCCTTCGCGGTGAACGACCGTGCTCCCGCGATGCGTTCGGCGGTGGCTCGGTCGGTGTGCTGCACCGACAGCTGCACACTGCGCAGCCCGGCGCCGGTCAGCTCGTCCAGCCGGCGCTCGCCGAGGCCCACCCCGCTGGTGACGAGCTGGGTGTACAGGCCCGCGCCGTCGGCGGCGGCCACCAGGTCGGGCAGGTCGCGCCGCAGCAGCGGCTCGCCGCCGGACAGATGGGTGTGGACGACACCGAGGGCACCGGCCTGCCGGAAGGCCTCCGACCACTGCTCCGTGGACAACTCCGCTGACCGACCGACCAGTTCGACGGGGTTGGAGCAGTAGCCGCAGCGCAGCGGGCACGCGTGGGTGAGCTCGGCGAGCAGGGCCCAAGGGGGAGCGGGGGGTGCGGGAGGTACGGTCATCTCAGCCAGCCCTCCTTTCGTAACCGGTCCAGAAACTCCGGGACTTCGGCGGCGACGGGCGCGGCGGGGTGGCGTACGGCCAGCTCGGCGACGACGGCATCCAGGTCCCGGACGCCGTCGCACAGCCGGAGCACAGCGCCCGCGCTCCCGTCGAGCACCACCACCCGCTCCGGCAGCACCAACAGGTCGGCGTCCCGCACCGGATCGCGCCGCAGCACCACACCACGGGCGAGGACGGGGCGCCATGACGTGGCGGGCGGGTCCGGCGACACTGCTGTCGGCATGACCGTCGACGTCACCGTGGTCGATGTCGATGTCGATGTTGATGTCGATGTCGACGTCATGCGTCGCCCCGGTCCACCGCGTCCAGCAGGGCCCACAGCACCTCGCACTTGAACTCCAGTGCCTGGACGGCCCGTTGCTGCTCCTCGTGGGTACGGGCCCGGGCGAGGACCAGGGCGAGGGCCTGCTCGGCGTCCCGGGCGCCCTGGGTGACACGGGTACGGAAGTAGGCGAGGCCGGCCGGGTCGATCCACGGGTAGTGGCGTTCGAAGGCGGCGATGCGGGTGCGCATCAGGTCCGGGGCGGACAGTTCGGTCAGGGAGGCGGCGACGGCGTCCAGCACCGGGCGGCGCCCGCAGAAGGTGACGTACCCCTCCACCGCGAACCGCACCCCGGGCGGTACCCGGACGGTGTCCCACAGCTCCTCGCGGGCGAGGCCGGCCGCCTCGCCGAGCCGCAGCCAGCGCTCGATACCGCCCCCCGTGTCGTCGGTACCGTCCTGGTCGTGGATGCGGCGCAGCCAGGCGCGGCGCTCCTCCGGCCGTTCGAGCTTCGCGAGGATCAACGCGTCCTTGACGGGAATGTGCCGCTGGTAGTGAAAGCGGGCCGCGATCCAGCGGCGCAGTTCGGCGGGGGTCAGTTCGCCGCGGTGCATCCGCCGGTTGAAGGGGTGCCGGTCGTGGTAGCGCGTCGCGGTGACCGCGCGCAGCCGCTCGGTGAACTCGGCGGCGGGCCAGGCGGCGCGGCCGTCGGCTTCCGGTGGCGCCGCGGTCATGCGGCCGGGGGCGGCTCGGGCGGACGGCGGTCGGCGAGCGCGTAGGCGGTCACCTCCAGCGCGGTCTCCACGATGTGGTAACCAGGGCTTTTCCAGACCTTTTCATCCGATGTATCCGGAGCGGAGTGGTGCGTCAGGGCAGACGGGCGAAGGCTCTCGCTCATGCGTGCGTACTCGCTTTCCTGAGGGTGGGGGAGTCTCAGAAGGGCGCCGGAGGGAAGACGCGGCCGTGGTCAGGGGGCCGGGCCGACGGTTCACATGCATGCACTGGATTCAGCGACATGTCCAGCGGCTCGATACAGAGTTGCGGGACGGAGCGCTCCGGTCAATGGTCCGGACCGGAAACGTCGGATGCGTTTCCGGCCAATCTCCGGGAGCAGGGGCTGAATGACCGGTCAGTTCTGCCAGATCGTGCCGTCAGGAATGCATTGCGGCGCGTGATCGTTGACGATGGGAGTACCACCTGTCGACTACCGAAGGATCAACAGGCTCGTGAGCAGCAAGGTCCCCCCGATCATCCTGAACAACGGCGTCGAGATGCCCCAGCTGGGCTACGGCGTGTGGCAGGTGCCGGACGACGAGGCCGAGCGGACCGTCGCCACGGCGCTGGAGGCCGGGTACCGCAGCATCGACACCGCGGCCATATACGGCAACGAAGAGGGCACCGGCAAGGCCGTCGCCGCCTCCGGCCTGCCCCGCGAGGACATCTTCGTCACCACCAAGCTCTGGAACAGCGACCAGGGGTACGACGCCACACTGCGCGCCTTCGACGCGTCGCTGCGGAAGCTGGGGCTCGACTACCTCGACCTGTACCTGATCCACTGGCCGCTGCCGGCCCGCGGCACGTACACCGACACCTACAAGGCCTTCGAGAAGCTGCTGGCCGACGGCCGGGTCCGCGCCATCGGCGTGTCCAACTTCCTTCCCGAGCACCTCGAGCGGCTGATCTCCGAGACCTCCGTCATCCCGGCGGTCAACCAGATCGAGCTGCACCCGCATCTGCAGCAGCGCGCCGCCCGCGAGTTCCACGCCGAGCAGGGCATCGCGACCGAGGCCTGGTCGCCGCTCGGCCAGGGCAAGGGCCTGCTGGAGGTCCCGGCGATCGTCGCCATCGCGCAGAAGCACGGTCGCACCCCGGCCCAGGTCGTGCTGCGCTGGCACGTCCAGCTCGGCAACATCGTGATCCCGAAGTCGGTGACGCCGTCCCGGATCAGGGAGAACATCGAGGTCTTCGACTTCAGCCTGGACGACGAGGACCTCGCGGCGATCAGCGCGCTCAACGAGGACCGGCGCCTGGGCCCCGACCCGGCCACCTTCGACATGGGCTGACACCCCTCGTCGCCGGCCTGGGCTGCACGGCCGGCACCAACCGCGCACCACACGGCCGCGCGTCCCGTCCGCACGGCGGGACGGGCGGCCGTATGCGATGTGAGGGTGGTCAACCGGCGCGCCATGCGCCTGACCCGCGGCGCCTCGGACCGTACGGGCCACAGCCGGCACCGGGCCGTACGCCCGCACCACCCGTCGCACCACACGGTCGCGCGGCCGGGCGGGCACCGGGGATGGACGTGGGTGGGCCTGTGTGCCGGAGCGGACTCAGGGCGCCGAGGGGCGACCACCGATGACCCGGCACGGGGGCGCGCACCGCTGCATGACCCGAGCCGCCGCATGACCCGAGCCGGCGCAGGTCAGCCGCAGGCGCTCAGTCCCCCCGTACGTCCGCGTGGACGACCTCGAACTCCTCCAGGGCGACGACGGTGGAGTGTGCCTTTGCCGCGCCTTCGCGCCGGATCGCCGCGGCTCCGGCCCGGGACGCGGTGAGGGACGCGCGGTCGGCGAAGAGTACGCCCGCCATGCCGCGGCCGCGTTCGCGGTCCAGGAAGAGGGCCGCGCCGGCGAATCCGGGCAGGACCTCCAGCCGGGGCAGCGCGCCGGTGTGGAAGGTGTCGGCGGCGAGGTCCGCGTCGGCCGGGTCGAACTCGAGCCTGGTGACCCGCAGCCCGCCGCCGGTGACGGGCCGGCGCGCGCGGTGGAAGATGGCGGCCTCGTAGTTCTCGACCGCGACGGTCCCGGCGAAGGGCTGCAGCAGCTCCGGCCGCCGTACGCTCATCACCTCGTCGCTGTTGCGGCGCGCCTCCGCGGACTCCCACCAGCTGACCGTGAGCAGTTTGCCGAGGTCACGGTCGACGAAGACGCCCGCGCCCCGATAGCCGGGCCGCTCCTCCAGCAGGTCGTGCCCTCGCGTGTTCAGGGCCCCTACGGCCGTGCCCAGCCGCGCCGGATCACCGGTCGCGTACACCGTGCGTACGAACATGCGCGTCGCCTCCCGGAGCGGTGCCCCCTGCCGACCAACGCGGCCGACATATCCGGAAAAGTGGTCTCCTACAGTTTTGCCACGGTCTCAAATCACCGCAATACGCACAGCTTTCGGGAGCCCGCAACCGGAGGGTTGACGCGGACATGTACACGGGTCCACGGTGTACGCCACTCGGTAAGGAAACTTTCCTAACAGAAGGGCCCCACCGTGCGCCTTCGAACCCTGACCCTTGCCGCGGCCTCCGGGGCCGCCCTGCTGGCCGCCGGAGTGCTGCCCGCGCACGCGTCCGCCGGCCCGGCGGCGCGGACCGCTCCCGCCTCCGCCCAGGAGGGCTCGGTCAGCGCGGCCGATCTGCTCGCCAAGGTGAAGTCCTGCTCACAGATATCGAACGGCAAGTACAAGACCGACGACGAGACGTCGGCCACGGTCCCCGTGTGCGGCAAGAACGGCGCGGTGTTCTGGAAAGCCGACATGGACATCGACTGCGACGGCCAGCGCACCACCAACTGCAACGAGAACCGCGACCCCTGGTACCAGAACGACACCGCCTTCCACCAGTCCGACGGCAAGCCGCTGAAGGCGGAATCGCTCCCGTACATCGTCGTCCCCAGCTCCAGCAGCATCTGGAACTACTCCAGCGCCGGCATCAAGGGCGGCGGCGTGGTCGCGGTCATCTACAACAACAAGGTGGAGTACGCCGTCGTCGGCGACACCGGCCCCACGAAGATCATCGGCGAGGCGTCGTACGCCACCGCGAAGGCGCTCGGCATCGACCCGGACCCGAAGACGGGCGGCGCCGACTCGGGCGTGACCTACATCCTGTTCAAGAACTCCAGGGTCTCCCCCATCGAGAGCCACAGCGCCGCGGTCTCGCTCGGGGACCAGCTGGCCAAGCAGTTCCTGGCCAACAACTGACCGGCCCAGTACGTCAGTTGGGCTGGCCCAGCGGACGTACGACCACGGTGTTGACGTCGACCCCGGCCGGCTGCCCGATCGCCCAGACCACCGAGTCGGCGATCTGGTCCGCGGTCAGCAGGTGGCCCGGCGGCAGGCTGCCGAGCCCGTCCCAGAACGGGGTCTCCACCCGGCCGGGGGCGACCAGCGTCACGCCGATCCCGAACTCCGTGACCTGCCGCCGGGTGTTCTCGGCGAGCCCGGTGACCGCCCACTTGGTGGCGCCGTAGATGTTGCCCGGGGTGTTCACGAACCCGGCGACGCTGCCGATGAGGACGATCCGGCCGCGGGACTCCTTCAGCGCCTCGACGGAGGCCCGGACGAGCAGGGCCGGGCCGAGGACGTTGGTGAGCACCATCTCGGTCCAGCCGGCCGGGTCGCCCTCGGCGACGGTGTCGTGCGTGGCGAAGCCGGCGTTGGCGACGACCGTGTCCAGTCGGCCGTATGCCTTCAGCGTACGGTCGACCGCATCCTGTACATCGTCGAATGCCGACGCATTACCGGCGACCGTCAGCAGTTCCTCCGGATTCCCGAGCCCGTCGGCGAAGTCCCGCAGCCGGGCCTCCGTACGGCCGGTGACGGTCACCCGGTGACCGGCGGCCAGCAACTGCCGGGCGACGGCGGCGCCGATGCCGGTGGCGCCGCCGGTGATGAGTGCGACCGGAGAGTCGTTCATGTGGGGTTCCCCCTGTGTGTCGGTGAGAACGGGAGTCCATCACCTGGAGCGCTCTCGAAGTCAAGTGCCGTCGCGGGTACGGCGGGAGCGTATGTGCAGCGGCCGCCTGGGGGGGGGCGCCGTCGGTCAGGCCGGCCGCACGGCCCGGTGCACCGTGTGGGCCGCCAGGACGAAGACGTCGGGGCGGTGGTGCACGCTGCGGGGATCGGCGGGGTCGAGGAGGCGGTCGAGGGTGGCGCGGTCCTCGGCGTCCAGGGCGTCGGCGTGGATGTCCCGGGTGCGGCTCAGCACACCGACGACGAAGGCGCGCACCCGGTCCGGCACGGGGGCGGGGATGTCGAGGAGGAAACTGCGGGTGCCCGTGTGCTTCAGGCCGGCCGCGGTCAGCAGGGCGGACCAGTCCTCGGTCTCGGCGACCGCGCCGGGCAACTCGGCGCGCATCCGCGCGAAGCGGGCCTCCTGGAGCACATCGAGGCGGGCCTGCAGCCCGGGGCGGCCGAAGCCGAGGTCGCGGGGCAGGTAGCGGGCGGACAGTCCGCCCTCCAGGATGGCCAGGGTGCCGCCGACGGCCAGCCGGGCGCCGAACGCGGCGAGCGCGGCCTTCTGGTCGCCGAGGTGGTGCAGGCTGCGGCTGGCCCACAGCAGGTCCGCCGGGTACTCCAACTTCGCCAGGGATTCGGGGAGTTCACCGGCGAGGGTGTCGAAGCGGTCGGTGAAGCCCTGGCGGGCCGCGCGGGCGCGGGCGCGCTCCAGGAGCGGTTCGGAGGCGTCGGCGGCGACCACTCGCGCCCCGGGGAACGTCTCCGCCATCAGGCAGGCGATCACCCCGGGCCCGCTGCCCGCGTCCACGATCAGCCCGGGCTCGGTCACCTCCTTGCCCAGCCAGGCCAAGGCGCGCGCGTACGCCGGGGCACACACCTCGGCCTCCGCCTCCAGCAGCGCGGCCAGCGCCGCCCAGTCGACGTCGCCGCCGTGGGTGTCACCGTGGGTGTGACCGTGCTGAGTGGGGTGCCCGTGGTGGGCCTGGTGGTCGTGTGCCATGTCGATCAGCCTCTCGCTCGGATGCGGCCAGCGTGCGACGGCGCACGAGGAGATGCCACTTTCGTTGCCGATGCCGCAAAAACGTGCAAGGCGCGGCGGAAAATCAGGTGCGCCCGTGCGGCCGCGGCCCCAGCATGGACCACCGTGGACGACGAACTGGTGCGGCGGTTCCTCACCGACGGTTTTGTGAAGCTCGACGGCGCGGTCCCCGCTGCTGTCGCCGAGGACTGCGCCCGGCTGCTGTGGCGGGAAACCGGTTACGATCCGGACGACCGCGGCACCTGGAAGGCCCCCGTGGTGCGACTCGGGGACATGGCCCAGGAACCTTTCGACACAGCCGTCAACTCCCCTCTCCTGCATGAGGCGTTCGATCTGCTCGTCGGCGGGGGCCGGTGGGCGCCGCGCCATTCGCTGGGCGGTTTCCCGCTCCGCTTCCCGCACGCCAAGGAACCGGACGACGCCGGCTGGCACATAGAAGGCAGTTATCTGCCGCAAGGCGCCACCTGGTACCACGCCAACCTGCGCTCACGGGACCGCGCGCTGCTGATGCTGTTCCTGTTCAGCGAGGTCACCGAGGCCGACGCCCCGACGCGGATCAGGGTCGGTTCGCACCTGGACGTGCCGCCGCTGCTGGAGCCGTACGGCGAGGCGGGGGCGTCCATCCTGGAGATCGCCCCGGAGCTGGTCGAGGCCACCGACCACCGCCCGCTCGCGTACGCCACCGGCCGTCCCGGCGACGTCTACCTCTGCCATCCGTTCCTGGTGCACGCGGCCCAGCCGCACCACGGCACCCGGCCGCGTTTCATGGCGCAGCCGCCGCTGTACCCCGCGGTGCCGTACGAGCTGGAGCGGGCGGACGGCGCGTACTCACCGGTGGAGAGCGCGATCCGCCGGGGTCTGGGCCTGTAGGGTCCGGACCCCGGCGGAGCTCACCGGGTCAGGACAGCGGCGGATACGCGTTCTGCATCAGCTGCTGGAACTGGGCCGAGAACCAGTGCCCGGCCAGCGGCGCGCCGGGCAGGGCGCCGGTCGGGTTGTTGCCGTTGCGGGCGTTGCCGCCGTACGTCGGGTCGCACATCCGGTCGAAGCCCTTGCCCTCGCCGTTGGCGATGGCGGTGCTGGAGCCGTCGGACTCCCCCGGCGGCTTGGCCCACACATAGGCGTCGATGCCGGCGGCCGGGGCCGCCGTCGGCCGTTCGCCGAGGCCGGCACCGCTCTGGTTGCACCAGTTGCCGACGTGGATGCGCCGGTCGAGGCGGCCTCCGTTGACATAGTCGTCCACGGAGGTCAGCGGGCCGGGACCGGTCGGCCGGGCGGTGCCGCCCCAGCCGTTGCGGGAGGTGTCGATCAGCATCCCGAGCCCTGAGTCGAACCCGGCCGCGACCAGCTTGTCCCGCAGGGCGAGGGCGTACGACTGCTCGTCCACGTACTGGTTCCAGCCCACCCACGTGGACTGGCGCACGGTGGTGCCGCCCACGGTGTCGGAGACCTTGAAGTAGGGCTCCTTGGTCGCGCTGTAGTTGGCGGTGTTGACGATGAACCCGGCCACGTCGTTGACGCTCGCGCCGTTCGTCGTGGCGACCTTGTAGAACTCCTGCACCGCCGGGCCGAGGTTGGTGTCCCAGCCCAGCCAGCCGTGGTGGCCGGCGTCCACGTAGTTGTAGACGTTGGGGATCGCACCGAGCCTGGACAGGGCGTAGGAGACGCCCTTCTCGTAGTTGCCGTTGTTCTTCATGGTCACGCAGGCGTCCGTGCTGGTGTTGGTGCCGCCGGCGTTGGTGACCAGGTTGGGCAGCGAGTCGGGCTCGATGACGGTGGCGATCCGCAGGGACGCGTAGGCCGGGTCGGAGAGGATCGAGGCGATCGGGTCGATGTAGTCCGTCTTGTACGTGGCGATGTCGTCGGGGCCGAGTTCGCCGTTGGAGGCGAGGGCGGCGCAGTCGCGTCCGGGGAGGTCGTAGATGACCAGCTGGACGACCAGGTCGCCGGAGCCCTTCTGCTTCAGGGCCGCGTTCAGGTGGTCGCGCAGCCCCATGCCGCCGCCCACGCCGTTGATCGTGGCGATCCGGTCGAGCCAGACGGCCGTGGGCTGGTTGGAGACACGGCTGCCGCCCGGTTCGGCGGCGGCCTCGGCGGACCATTCGGGGTTCACATAGACCTTGGCACCGGCGTAGGGGTTGTCGACCCGGCCGCCGGTGCTGCCGCCGCCCGTGCCCCCGCCGCCCGTGCCCCCGCCGCCGGATCCGCCACCGTCGTCGACGTTGCAGGTGACGCCGTCGAGGGTGAACGTGGTGGGCACGGCGTTGGTGCCGCTGTAGGAGGCGTTGAAGCCGAAGCTGACCGAACCGCCCGTCGCGAGCGAGCCGTTGTAGCTCGCGTTGGACGCGGTGACGTCACCGCCGCTCTGGCCGATCTGCGCGTTCCAGCCGCTGGTGACCTTCTGGTTGCCGGAGTACGACCACTTCACCGACCAACTCGACTTGGCGGTTGCGTTGTTGGTGACGGTGACGGCGGCGGTGAAGCCGGTGTCCCACTGGTTCTGCACGGTGTAGGCGACGGTGCAGGGGATGGCGGCGGTGGCGGCGCCGGCCGGTGCCGCGAGCAGCGCCGTCCCGGAGGTCCCGGCGACCAGCGCCAGGGCAGCGAGCGGCGAGGTTCTGGTACGACTCATGAGTGCGGGTTCCTTCTGTCGTCCGTGGTGTCCACGGGGTTCGTGGGGCCTAGGGGTTCAGGGCACGCAGGTGGTCGCGCAGCCCGGTGCCGTACGCGGTGGGTGTGCCGTCGTAGGCGGAGATCAGGGAGGGGCCGGAGGAGCAGTCCCAGGTGTTCCAGGTCCAGCCCAGATAGGACAGGTTCCGGTCGTCGAACCACTTCATGACCTGGTCGACGAACGCGTGCGAGCAGGTGTTCTCGCCGATCTCACCGGCGATCAGGGGCACCTGGGCGGCGACCGGGGCGAGGGTGGAGTTCCAGCAGCTCTCGGTCGAGCAGGTGTTGAAGTTGTAGACGTGGTAGGCGGCGGTCAGATTGCCGGCCGGGTCGGAGGGCCTGTAGGCCGTCCACTGGCTGAGGTCGTTGGAGTACGCCAGGCCGCCGGCCATGATGACGTTCTTGGCGCCTGCGCCCCGGATACTGTCGACGAGATCCTGCATTCCGGCGACCTCGTACGGGATCCCGGGGCAGGTCCCGCCGTCCCGCCAGCACTTCCAGGCGTCGGTGACGCTGCTGGTCGCCCGGTCCGGATAGGGCTCGTTGAACAGGTCGAACACCGGTGCCGGGTCGTCCTTGAAGGTGCCGGCCACCGACGCCCAGAACGACGGGCCGTACTGCTTGTCGGGCATCGGCTTCTGGCAGGTTGCGTGGACGTCGGAGCAGCCGGCCGAGTTGCCGGTGTACTGGCCGTACGACCAGTGCAGGTCGAGGACCGGCGTGAGGCCGTGCGCCTCGACGCGGGCCACCAGGTCCTTGACGGCGGCTCTGTAGGTGGCGCCCCCGTACTCGGGTCTGATGTTGGAAAGGCCCAGCCAGCACTCCTCGTTGAGCGGGATGCGCACGGCATCGGCCTTCCAGTCGGCGATCGCAGCGACGGCCGCGTCGTCGACCGGACCGTCCCAGATGCCGCGGCCCTGGACGCACATGAACTCGCCGCCCGAGCGGTTGACGCCGAGGAGGCGGTGTTCCTTGCCGTCGGCGTCCACGAGCTTGTTGCCGGCGACGTGCAGGGCGGGGGCGGTGCCGCCGGAGGTCGGGGGCGGTGTGGTCGGCGGCGGGGTCGGCTCGGAGTCCACGTTGCAGGTGGTGCCGTTGAGCCTGAACACCGTCGGCGCGGTGTTGGACCCCGACCAGGAGGCGAGGAAGCCGGCGGTGACGCTCGCGCCGCTGCCGAGGGAACCGTTGTAGCCCTCGTTCCCGGCGGTCACGGTGGTGCCGGACTGGGACCACTGGGCGTTCCAGCCCTGGGTGACCTTCTGGCCGTCGGCGAAGTCGAAGGCGAGCCGCCAACTGCTCAGTGCGGGTTGGTTGTTGGTGATCCGCACGGAGCCCTGGAAGCCGCCGTCCCACTGGTTGGTGACGGAGTACTCCACCGTGCACGCGGGCGTGGCTCCCTGGGCGGACACCACCGGGACCACCGCGCTCGCGACGAGCGCGGCCGCACCGGCGGCGGCTAAAAGTACTGAACGCGGGGGGTGTCGCATGAGCGACTCCTTGCAGGTGGGCGCGCCGTGACGGGCGCGTCGACTGACCGGAACCGCTCCCACTGGTGCGATGGAAGGTAGCGCCAAGTGGCGTTGATGCACAGGGGAGTTGCTGACTTTTCCTCAGCCGCCTCCGTCGAATTCTTTTCGACTCTTCAAGGACCTTGACCGTTCACCGGGTCCTCTCCACTATGGGAGCGCTCCCACTGGTTCAAGCCTTGACTTCTCCCGAGGACGCTCTCCCGAGCGACAAGCCCGCAAGGAGGAACCAGCACATGGATCCCGGACGCAAACGCAGAGCCGTGCGGCGGCTCTGGACCGCCGTGGCGGCCGCCTTCGCCCTTCCCCTGTCGATGCTCGCCACCGGCGCGACGGCCGCGCACGCGGCGTCCGTGCAGTGCAGCGTCGATTACAGGACCAACGACTGGGGTTCCGGTTTCACCGCCGACCTCACGATCACCAACCGCGGCACGGACGCGATCGACGGCTGGACGCTCGCCTACGCCTACACGGGCAACCAGACGCTGTCGAACGGCTGGAACGGCACCTGGTCCCAGTCCGGCAGGACCGTCACCGTGAAGAACGCCTCGTACAACGGCACCATCGCCACGGGTGCCGCCGTCTCCACCGGTGCGCAGTTCGGCTACAGCGGCACCAACACCGCCCCCACCTCCTTCAGCGTCAACGGCACGACCTGCGCCGGGGCCCACCAGCCGCCGGTGACGGTGCTGACCAGTCCGGGCGCGGGCGCGGTGTACACGCAGGGCGACGCGGTGCCGCTCGCGGCGACCGCGGCGGCGGCCGACAACGCCACGATCAGCAAGGTGGAGTTCTACGACGACACCACGCTGCTGGGGACGGACACGAGCGCGCCGTACACGCTGTCCGTCTCTGATTTGACCGTGGGCAGTCATTCACTGGTGGCCAAGGCGTACGACAGCCTCGGCGCGACCGCCGAGTCCACACCGGTGGGCATCACGGTCGCCTCCGGACCCGCGGTCGTGGCGTCGCCGACCCAACTGGGCGTCCAGCAGGGCACGTCGGGCACGTTCGGCGTCAAGCTGTCGACGCAGCCGAGCACGGACGTGACGGTGGGCGTGGCCCGTACGGACGGCAACACCGGCCTGTCCGTGACCGGTGGTTCCTCGCTCACCTTCACGCCGTCCGACTGGAACACCGCGCAGAACGTGACGGTCACGGCGGACGCCTCCGGCACCGGCAGCGCCACCTTCACCGCCTCGGCCACCGGGTACACCAAGACCGCGGTGACGGTGACCGAGCTGGCCGCCACGAAGGCCTACGACGCCCGTTTCCTGGACCTGTACGGGAAGATCACCAATCCGGCGAACGGCTACTTCTCCCCGCAGGGCATCCCGTACCACTCGGTGGAGACACTGATCGTCGAGGCCCCGGACTACGGCCACGAGACCACCTCGGAGGCGTACAGCTACCTGCTGTGGCTGCAGGCGATGTACGGCAAGGTCACCGGCGACTGGTCGAAGTTCAACGGCGCGTGGGCCCTGATGGAGAAGTACATGATCCCCACGCACGCCGACCAGCCGGCGAACTCCTTCTACAACGCCTCCAAGCCGGCGAGCTACGCGCCTGAGGAGGACACGCCTGACCAGTACCCGGCGAAACTGGACACGTCCGTGTCCGTGGGATCGGATCCGATCGCCGGTGAGCTGAAGAGCACCTACGGCACGGACGATGTCTACGGCATGCACTGGATCGAGGACGTCGACAACGTCTACGGCTACGGCGACACACCGGGCGGCACCTGCGAGGGCGGCCCGACGGCGAGCGGTCCGTCGTACCTGAACACCTTCCAGCGCGGCCCGCAGGAGTCGGTGTGGGAGACGGTCCCGCAGCCGACCTGCGACGCCTTCAAGTACGGCGGCAAGAACGGCTACCTGGACCTGTTCACCGGCGACAACTCCTACGCCAGGCAGTGGAAGTACACCGACGCCCCGGACGCGGACGCCCGCGCGGTGCAGGCGGCGTACTGGGCGGACGTGTGGGCGAAGCAGCAGGGCAAGGGCGGTGACGTCTCGGCGACGGTCGCCAAGGCCGCGAAGATGGGCGACTACCTGCGGTACGCCATGTACGACAAGTACTTCAAGAAGATCGGCAACTGCGTGGGGCCCTCGACCTGCGCGGCCGGCACCGGCAAGGACGCCTCGCACTATCTGCTCTCGTGGTACTACGCCTGGGGCGGCGCCACCGACTCCAGTGCGGGCTGGGCGTGGCGGATCGGCTCCAGCCATGTCCACGGCGGCTACCAGAACCCGCTCGCCGCGTACGCGCTGAGCAGCTACCCGGACCTGGAGCCCAAGTCGGCGACCGGTGCCTCGGACTGGGGCAGGTCGCTGCAGCGGCAGCTGGAGTTCTACCAGTGGCTGCAGTCCTCCGAGGGCGCCATCGCCGGCGGCGCGACCAACAGCTGGCAGGGCCGCTACGCCACCCCGCCGACCGGGACGCCGACGTTCTACGGCATGTACTACGACTGGGAGCCCGTCTACCACGACCCGCCGTCCAACCAGTGGTTCGGCTTCCAGGCGTGGTCGATGGAGCGGGTCGCCGAGTACTACCAGCAGACCGGCAACGCGACGGCCAAGGCGGTCCTCGACAAGTGGGTGAAGTGGGCACTGTCCAAGACCACGATCAACCCCGACGGCACCTACCGGATCCCCTCGACGCTGCAGTGGTCCGGCCGGCCGGACACCTGGAACCCGTCGAGTCCCGGCACCAACAGCGGACTTCACGTGACGGTCGCCGACTACACCGACGACGTCGGCGTGGCGGCCGCGTACGCCAAGACGCTGACGTACTACGGCGCCAAGTCCGGTGACACGACGGCGAAGTCCACGGCGAAGGCGCTGCTGGACGGCATGTGGAACAACGACCAGGACAGCCTGGGCGTCGCCGTCCCCGAGACCCGCAGCGACTACAGCCGGTTCGGCGACAGCGTGTACGTGCCCAGCGGCTGGAGCGGCACCATGCCGAACGGCGACGCGATCAACTCCTCGGCCACCTTCACCTCGCTGAGGTCCTTCTACAAGAACGACCCGGCCTGGTCGAAGATCGAGGCCTACCTCAAGGGCGGCGCCGCGCCCGTCTTCACCTATCACCGGTTCTGGGCCCAGGCGGACATCGCCCTGGCCATGGGGTCGTACGCTGAGCTTCTGGAATAGGCGACCCCGGCACTCCCACGGCGCAGATTCCGCCGTCAGCCCGCCCCCGCCTTCCGGAATGCCCGCACCGCGAACACCGGGTCCGGGCGCGGGCGGTCCTGGTCCGGGAGGCGGGACAGGCGGGCGGCGAACTCCTCGGTGCGCGGCTCGCCCGGTGGCAGCCGGGTGAACCAGCCGCGGCGCAGGTCGGCGATGGTGACGCGGGGGCTGCGACCCTGGCCGACGCCGGGGAACGTGGTGTCGCCGGCCGGCCGGAGCCCGTGCCGGACGGCGTGTGCGGCGACGGTGGCGGCGGCGTCCTGCGCGGTCCGGCGCGGACGGGAGGCGAGAACGGCGTCGATGTCGCTGCCGACGTCGTGCGCCGCGGCCTTGTCGACGGTGGTGACGTAGACCCCGCCGGGCCGCAGCACCCGGGCGCACTCGCCGACGATCCGGCGGACGTCCTCGGCGTCCTGCAGCAGGTGCAGCAGCCAGATGCTGGTGACGGCGTGGAAGGTGCCGGTGCGGAACGGGAGCCGGCGGCCGTCGGCCCGTACGATCGCGCCCGGCAGCCGCGCACCTGCCCTGCGCACCATGGCGGCGGTGAGGTCGGCGCCCGTCACCCGCAGCGCGGGACGGTCGGCGGCGAGCCTGCGGGTGACGATGCCCGTACCGCAGGCCACGTCCAGGAGCCGGCCCGGCCCCTCGGGGATCAGGCCGAACACCGCCCGCGTGGCCGCGGCGGCGCGGGCCTCGCCGCCCCGGGACACGTCATAGGCGTCGGCTTCCTTGTCGTAGTCGAGCACGCCCCTCAGTGTGCTTGGTGACCTGGGGCGATGTCCTCCACCCTGCGGGCGAGCGCGAAGTCGTTCGCGGTGAGCGCGCCGCCCGCGCTGTGTGTGTGGACGCTGAGGGAGACGGTGTTGTAGCCGAGGGTGAGGTCGGAGTGGTGGTCCAGTTCGTCCTGGACGGCGGCGACATGCATGACCAGTGCCGCCGCCGCGACGTGCGAGCCGAGGCGGTAGGAGCGCGTGAGCCGGCCGGAGTCGTCGACCGACCAGCCCGGCAGTTCGGCGAGCCTGTCCTCGATCTCCTTCTGCGACAGCGGTTCGACGGCCATGGCCTCGTCCTTCCCGGTGATGCGGCACAGACTCCCAGCGTGCCACAGCCGTACCAGGTCGGCTCCCGTCGATCACGCCGGCCCGAAGAGCCACCCACGGACCCGCACCGCGCCGAGGTCGTCGGCGAGCACGGCGATCCTGGCCCGACCCTCCACCCGCTGGACCCACTCGTGCGGCAGGGCATGGTCGCCGTACTGGGCGCCGAGGAGGTTTCCGCAGATGGCGCCGGTGGAGTCGCTGTCGCCGGAGTGGTTGACCGCCATCAGCAGCTTGGTCTCGACGCGGCCCGGATACAACGCGCAGAAGACGGCGATGGCCAGCGCCTCCTCGGCCACCCAGCCCGCGCCGAGCCTCTCGACACGCTCCGGCGGCGCCACCGAGCGGTCCCCGGCCTCGGTGACGGCACGCTCCAGGGCCGCGGTCGTCTCCTCGTGGCCTGGGTAGCGGGCCAGCAGCCGCATCGCACGCAGGACCGCGCCCTCCATGGAGTCCCCGGCGACAAGATTGGCGACGATCGCGGCCAGCGTGCCGGCCGCGTAGTAGCCCGTGGGGTGGCCGTGGGTGATCTGGGCGGCGCGGGCCGCCATCTGGAAGGCGACGTGATCGTACTCGGCGATGAGACCGAAGGGGGCCGAGCGCATCACCGCGCCGCAGCCCTTCGAGTCGGGGTTGACCTCGCCCGGTCGGCCCTCGAGAGGCAGCCACCGGCCGGGGGCGTACCGCTGGGCGACGCCGGACAGGCAGGCGTTGCCGGGGGCACGGCGGGCGTACAGCCACGGCTCGGTGACCAGGCCGTCCGCAGGCCCCGCCGGCAACGGCGCGGTCACCGGTCCGGGCTGGGACTGGGTGTGCAGCCAGCGTTCGTACGCCTGGAGCATCATCTCGGGCCAGCGGTCGGAGATGTCCCCCATTCTTCTGCGGTCGTGGCGTTCCCCCTTCCTTTCGAAGGAGTGGGCCTCGACGAGGGCCTCGGCCGTGAAGAGCGTCATCTGCGTGTCGTCACTGATCAGGCCCACCTCGCCGCGCGGCCCGGGGACCAGGTCGGTCACCCCGTGGGGGCCGTGGGCGGCGCGGATCCGGTCGATGGCGTCGAACTCGACGGGATAGCCCAGCGCGTCGCCGATCGCCCCGCCCAGCAGACAGCCGCGCACCCTGGCGCGGTACTGCGCAGCGCCGTCCCTGTACCACGGCCCGTTCATCCATGCACTCCTCGACTACGGTCGTATCCATGACCATTGTCGCGACCGGTAAAGCCACTTACTCCACCACCCCGTCCGACAAGGGCGTCGGCCCGCTGCTGCGCGCCTGGCGGGAGCGGCGCCGGGTCTCCCAGCTGGAGCTGGCGCTGCGGGCCGACTCCTCCGCCCGGCACATCAGCTTCATCGAGACCGGCCGGTCCCGGCCGAGCGAGGAGATGGTGCTGCGGCTCGCCGAGCATCTGGACGTGCCGGTGCGCGAGCGCAACGCGCTGCTGCTGGCGGCCGGTTACGCCCCGCACTATCCGGAGACCCCGCTGGACGACCCGGCGCTGGACGCGCTGCGCGACGGCATGGAACGCCTCATCCAGGGCTACGAGCCCTATCCGGCGCTGGTGGTCGACGCCGGTTACACGGTCGTCGCGGCGAACCGGGGAATCGAGATGCTGCTGGACGGCGTGCCGGAGACACTGCTGTCGCCCCCGAACGCGATGCGGCTGACCCTGCATCCGGAGGGGCTCGCCCCGCGCATCCACAATCTGCGCGAGTGGCGCGGGCATCTGCTCGCGCAGATGGAGCGGCAGATCGCCCTGCAGCGCTCGGACCAGCTGCGCGCCCTGTACGAGGAGGTGGCCGCCTACCCCGTGCCGGAGGACGCGCCGGGGGACGAACCGGCCGAGCCCGTCCCGTACTTCGCGCTGCCGCTGCTCATCGAGCACGACGGCCGGATCCTGTCGTTCGTGTCGTCGATCTCCACGTTCAACACGCCGATGGACGTCACGGTCGCCGAGCTCGCCATCGAGACATTCCTTCCGGCGGACCCGGCGACCGCCAAGTACCTGCACACGCTTGCCGTCTGACCACCCGACGGACAGCTCCCCCCTGTCCGGATTCCCCTCGGACCGGTGTGCGAGCCGGGATGACATGGCAGACTGCCCGCGTACTTCGACGCGTAGGGGAGGGCGTGGCGTGAGTGAACGGCGGCCTGCGCCCACCGTGGGCCAGGTGGTGCTCGGCAAACGGTTGCAGGAACTGCGCGAGGCGTCGGGCCTGAGCCGGGAGGAGGCCGCCAAGGTCCTCAGGGTGGCCTCGGCGACCGTACGGCGGATGGAGATGGCCGAGGTCGCGCTGAAGATCCCGTACGTGCAGGTGCTGCTGGACACCTACGGGGTGGCCGAGGAGGAGGCGGCCGCGTTCGTGCGGCTGGCCGAGGAGGCGAACCAGCCGGGCTGGTGGCAGCGCTTCCACGACGTGCTCCCGGACTGGTTCAGCCTGTACGTCAGCCTGGAGGGCGCCGCCCGGATCATCCGCTCCTACGAGCCGCACTTCATACCCGGTCTGCTGCAGACCGAGGACTACGCGCGGGCGGTGCTGGAGGCCGGGACGATCGGGCAGACCTCGCCGCAGAGCGTGGAACGGCATGTGTCGCTGCGCATGGAACGCCAGCGGCTGCTGGAGCGGGACGACCCGCCCCACCTGTGGGTGATCATGGACGAGACGGTGCTGCGGCGCCCGGTGAGCATGCGCGGCACGGTGATGCGCGAGCAGCTGGAGAAGCTTCTGGAGTACGCCGAGCGGGACCGGGTCACGCTGCAGCTCGCCGAGTTCGCGGCAGGCCCGCACCCGGGGACGTACGCGCCGTTCACGCTGTTCCGGTTCGCCGAGCCGGAGCTGCCGGACATGGTGTTCACCGAGTACCTGACCGGCGCGCTCTACCTGGACTCCCGCCGCGAGGTCGTCGCGCATCTGGAGGTGCTGGACCACATGACGGCCCGCGCCGCCTCGGCACAGCGCACCCAGACCCTGCTGCGGGAGTTCCGCAAGAGCCTGTGACGCCACGCACGGACCGCACCGATGGGGGAACACCCGCATGACCGCACGCGACGACGCCACGCCCACGCCGATCGACACCAGCCGTCCGCACCCAGCCCGGGTGTACGACTGGTGGCTGGGCGGCAAGGACAACTACCCGGTGGACGAGGAGCTGGCCCGGAAGATCCTCGCCGTGGACGGCACGGTGGTACGCGGGGCGCGGGCCAACCGCCGGTTCATGCACCGGGCCGTCCGTACGGCGGCCGAGGCGGGCGTACGGCAGTTCCTCGACATCGGGACCGGTATCCCGACCGAGCCCAACCTGCACCAGGTGGCCCAGGGCGTGGCCCCGGAGTCCCGGGTGGTGTACGCGGACAACGACCCGATCGTGCTGCGGCACGCGGAGGCGCTGCTGCGGAGTTCCGCCGAGGGCGGCACCTACTACGTCCACGCCGACGTCCGCGATCCGGACACCATCCTCCGGCTGGCGGGCGAGAGTCTCGACTTCGGCCGCCCGGTGTCGTTGTCCCTGGTCGCCCTCACCCACTACCTGGGCGAGCAGGAGGACGATGTGTTCGCTCTGGTCAAGAGGTACGTCGACGAGCTCGCCCCCGGCAGCTTCCTGATCCTCTCCCAGGTCACCCAGGACCTCAGCCCCGATGCCGTGGCCGGAGCGGCCGAGCTGTTCCGCAGGAGCGGCACGCCGTTCCACCCCCGCTCGCTGCCCGAGTTCTCCCGCTTCTTCGACAGTCTGGAGCTGCTCGGGCCCGGCGTCATCCCCGTGCACGGCTGGCGCCCGGAACCGGTGGACGTGGCGGCCCAGGCGGAGGGCGTGGTGCCGGTGTACGCGGGGGTGGCGGTCAAGCGCTGACGCGTGCGGGAGGCCAGCACCGGCGGCATCAGGCCGCTCCCCCCTTGGTGTCCCTGTCCTCGTCGACGATCTCGGCGTCGACCACGCCGTCCGCGTCGGCCGTGGTCTCGCCCTCCTGCGTGGTCTGACCGCCGGCGGCGGCCGCGTACATGGCCTGCCCCATCTTCTGGCTGACGGTGGCGAGCTTCTCCACGCCGGTGCGCAGGGCGGTGGTGTCGGCGTTCCGTTCCAGCAGGGTCTTCAGTTCCGCCGCGGCCGTCTCGACCTCGCCGCGCGTGTCGGCGGGGACGCGGTCGTGGTTGTCACGCAGGAACTTCTCGGTCTGGTAGACGAGTTGCTCGGCCTGGTTGCGGGTCTCGGCGGCCTCGCGGCGCCTGCGGTCCTCCTCGGCGTACTGTTCGGCCTCCCGCATCATGCGGTCGATGTCTTCCTTGGGCAGCGCCGAACCGCCGGTCACGGTCATCTTCTGCTCGCGTCCCGTCGCCAGGTCCTTCGCCGAGACGTGCATGATCCCGTTGGCGTCGATGTCGAAGGCGACCTCGATCTGCGGTACGCCGCGCGGGGCGGGCGGAAGGCCGGTGAGGTCGAAGACGCCGAGCTTCTTGTTGTACGCGGCGATCTCGCGTTCACCCTGGTAGACCTGGATGCCGACCGAGGGCTGGTTGTCGGTGGCGGTGGTGAAGATCTCCGAACGGCGGGTGGGGATCGTAGTGTTGCGTTCGATCAGCTTGGTCATGATGCCGCCCTTGGTCTCGATGCCGAGGGACAGCGGGGTGACGTCGAGCAGCAGGACGTCCTTGACGTCGCCGCGCAGGACCCCGGCCTGGAGCGCGGCGCCGACGGCCACCACCTCGTCGGGGTTGACGCCCTTGTGCGGGTCCTTGCCGGTGAGGTCGCGCACCAGGTCGGTGACGGCGGGCATCCGGGTGGAGCCGCCGACGAGGATGACGTGGTCGATCGCGGACAGCTGGATCCCGGCGTCCTGGACGGCCTGGTGGAACGGTTTCCTGCAGCGGTCCAGCAAGTCGGCCGTCAGCTCCTGGAACTGAGCCCTCGTCAGCTTCTCCTCCAGGTGCAGCGGTCCCTCGGCGGAGGCGGTGATGTAGGGCAGGTTGATCGACGTCTCCGAGGACGAGGACAGCTCGATCTTCGCCTTCTCGGCGGCCTCCCGCAGCCGCTGTACCGCCATCTTGTCGGCGCCGAGGTCGATGCCGTGGCTCCCCTTGAACCGCTTCACCAGGTACTCGACGATCCGCTGGTCCCAGTCGTCGCCGCCGAGGTGGGTGTCGCCGTTGGTGGCCTTCACCTCGATGACGCCGTCGCCGATCTCCAGCAGGGACACGTCGAAGGTGCCGCCGCCGAGGTCGAAGACCAGGACCGTCTGTTCGTCGCCGCGGTCCAGGCCGTAGGCGAGGGCGGCGGCGGTCGGCTCGTTGATGATCCTGAGCACCTTCAGCCCCGCGATCTCCCCGGCCTCCTTGGTGGCCTGGCGCTGGCTGTCGTCGAAGTACGCCGGTACGGTGATCACCGCGTCCGTGACGTCCTCGCCGAGGTAGGCCTCCGCGTCCCGCTTCAGTTTCTGCAGCACCCGCGCGGACAGCTCCTGGGCGCGGAAGCGGGTGCCGTCGACCGACCCCTGCTCCGGAAAACGCCAGGAAGCGTCTCCCATGTGCCGTTTCACCGACCGGGCGGTGCGCTCCACGTTGGTCACGGCCTGCCGCTTGGCGACCTCGCCGACCAGCACCTCCTTGTTCTTCGCGAACGCCACCACCGACGGTGTGGTCCGCGCGCCCTCCGCGTTGGTGACGACGGTGGGCTCGCCGCCCTCCAGGACGGCCACCACCGAGTTCGTCGTCCCGAGATCGATCCCCACCGCACGTGTCATGGTCCGTCCCCTTCCGCCCGGGCGCCTGCCGCACTCCCAGCACAGGCCGTGCCCGCGACGCTGTCAATGGCCCAGGGCCCGGACACGGCGATGCCGCGCCCCGGGAGCGGGACGCGGCATCCGGGGCCGTACGGGCGTCAGGCCAGCTCGGCCGTCAGCGTGATGGTCGTACCGGCCAGGGCCTGGCTGACCGGGCAGTTCTTCTTGGCGTCCTCGGCGGCCGAGGCGAAGCCCTCCGCGTCCAGGCCCGGCACCTCGCCGCGCACGGTGAGGTGGATGCCGGTGATGCCCTCGCCCGGCTGGAAGGTCACGTCGGCCTTGGTCTCGAGCCGGGTGGGCGGGGTGCCGGCGCCGGCCAGACCGTGCGAGAGGGCCATGGAGAAGCAGCTGGAGTGGGCGGCGGCGATCAGCTCCTCGGGGCTGGTCTTGCCGTTCGCCTGCTCGGCGCGCGACGGCCACGACACCGCCTGCTCGCCGATACCGGAGGAGTCGAACGTGACGACGCCGTGCCCCTGGAGCAGATTGCCTTCCCAGAGGGTGTGCGCGGTGCGCGTGGTGGCCACGATGGTTCCTTTCGCGTCGGGTCCCGTGACGTGAGATCCCGTTACGGGGGTTTTCCGTGCCCCTATCCGATCACATCCGGGCTCATCGCACTCTGAAGACCGGCCCACGCGGCGTGAACGGGAGGTGACTTCCCTGCGGGATCAGATAGGCGTGCTCGCGGCGCACCCGCAGCACGTCGCACCAGCCGTCGGTGATCACCAGCACCGGTGCGGCGGGCGGGAAGTCCTCCGCCCGGTGCAGCAGGTCGATGCCGGGCTGCAGGACCGTGCCGCCGCGCCCGTGCACCCGGACCCGGCCCGCGATCTCGGTGACCGGGAGATAGCCGGCGTCGTGCGGGGGCACGTCGCAGAACACCACCCGGGCGGCCGGTACGTCCCGGGCCTCGGCGTAGGAGGCGATCGCGCCGAGCGCCTTGCCGAGCAGGGTGCGGCTCATCGAGCCGGAGGTGTCGAGAACCACTCCGAAGGTGCAGCGGGCGACCTCCTCGGGCGGGAACCAACGGCCGGCGCGCGGGATGTCGGGGGTGGAGGCCTGGCGGCGGGCCGGGCGGGCGAAGGACCGTACGGGCTCCGGGCGGGGCACGAACTCATCGAACCAGCGGGCCAGTTGCGCGTCCCAGGGCAGCGGCGGATGGCTGAGCGCGCGGATCTCCTCGACGAGGCCGCCGGGCAGGAAGCCGCGCTCCTGGGCCTGGTGCAGATCGAGACCGCGGCCGAGGCCGCGCCGGTAGAACTCGTCCAGGTCGACGTAGTCGCCTGCTGGGCGCACCGGTGCGCCGAGGACGTCACCGGTGCCCTTGCCGCGCAGGGTGGCCAGGCGCCGGACGCGGCGCAGGTCGCCGGCGATGCGGTCGTGGACCTCCTCGGCGGACAGGCCGGCGAGCTGCGGGTCGTGCAGCAGCCCCTCGGGCATGGTGCCGACCCGCATCTCGACCAGCCAGCCGTTGATGACGTAGTCGCAGGCGACGTTGAAGAGGTAGGGGTCGCGCGGGCCGCAGCGGTCGCCGTGGCGGAGGGCGGCGTGCAGCATCTCGTGGGCCAGGACGAACCGCCACTCCTCGGCGTCGAAGGTGCGCAGCGGGTTGACGTAGATCTCGCCGGCCGCGGGGTCCACGGCGGCGATCTGGATGCCGTGGGCGCGGGCGAGTTCGGCGTCGGCGACCAGCTTGATGCCGGCGGCGATGCCACCCAGCAGCGGGTACGAAGAGACGAACCAGCTCAGGGCCGTCTCCCAGGGCCGCTGCGGGGTCCGCTCGCCGTCCAGGGAGTCCCGGCGGCCGGCGGCCATGTCCATCGCGGCGGACACGGTCCGGGTCAGCGCGGTCGCGAAGGCCAGCTGCCGGTCCGGGACGCGTCCCTGCCAGGCGCGCCATGCGGTGAGCACCTGGTCGGGTGCCCCGCCCGCGGTGCCGCAGTGCTCGTAGGCGGGCGGCAGGCCGTGGGCCCGCCAACGCGCGGCGAGGCGCTCCTCGTCCCCGTCGGGGTAGCTCGCGGGCAGGTCCTCGGGGGTGGTGCCGACGGGGAAACCGAGCAGAAAACGGTTCACCACGACGCAGCGGGCGGCGAGGTCGTAGCGGTCGGGCTGCTCGCGCGGGCCCCTGGCGGCCGGGACATGGCCGAAGCCGAGATGCAGGGCGGCGTGCGCGAGCGCCCAGGCCCAGGCGCCGGGTTCGGCGAGCCTCTCGGGGCGGGCGTGCACGGTGGCGTCGGAGTCCACGACGACCAGGCCGTCGCGCGGGGCGAGGGCGCAGGTCTCACTGCGGCAGACGCCGAAGTCGACGGCGGCGAGGGCGGGGTTGGCCCGCAGCAGCCGCATCCCCTCGGCGAACGCCTCTGCGGCGAGGTCGCGTTTCTGCCGCGTCCCGTTCTTCCCGGGTCCGGTCTTCTTCGGCGGGGTACGGCTCACCGCCGGGCCTCCACCAGGCGGGGCATGTCGCGGGCGGCCTCGACCAGGAACCACGCGGGCAGCACGGGGTTGCCGTCGGCGTCGGAGGCGATGACCGTCTGGGCGACCTCCACGGAGATCTCGGCGAGCTGCACCAGCAGCGACTTGGCGCGGTAGGCGATCTGCCGGCCGTTCGCCGACATGTGCTCCTTGCCGGCGGGCAGTTCCTTGACGAGCCGGCCGCGGAACGACTCGGCGAGGTAGTAGAGCAGGTCCCGGTCCTGCATGCGGTGCGGCCAGCGGGCGTCGCCCTTGATGATCGCCTCGATCCCGAACCGACTGCGCACGACCTTGACGTAGCCGCAGAACGCGGTCGCGTGCGCGGGCGTGAGCGTGCCGTGCGCGAGGACCGTGAGGGTCGGCTCGTCCGGATCGGGGCCGAAGGAGTGCAGGGCGTCGGAGAGCATGTGCCAGGAGCGGGGGGTGGAAAACGGTTCCTCGGTTTTCGGCGGCTTGGACCACAGGTGGTCCGGCCGGTCGGTGAGATGGTCCAGGATCCAGGGGTGGATGCCGTTGTCCGCCGCCCAGGCCAGCCAGTCCGTGGCGGAGACCTCCAGGTGGACATGGGCGAGCCGGTTGACCAGGGCGGAGGCCAGCGGCCGGGCGAGCGCGTTGTCGGTGGACCGGTTGCCGGCGCCGATGACGACGGAGCCCGCGGGCAGCTCGTAGTTTCCGATGCGACGGTCGAGGATCAGCGAGTAGAACGCCTTCTGCACGTCCGGGGTGGCCGCGTTCAGCTCGTCCAGGAACAGACAGTACGGCTCGTCCCGGGCGATCGTCTCCGGCGGGCAGAACACCGACCGTCCGTCGCGGATCTGCGGCACGCCGATCAGGTCCTCGGGGGCGAGCTGCGTACCGAGCAGGCTCACACACTCCAGGCCCAGCGAGTCGGCGAACTCCCGCACCAGGGAGGACTTTCCGATCCCGGGGGCGCCCCAGAGGAACACGGGCCGGACGGTGGCGAGGCCGAGGAGGAGTTCGGGGAGGCGGGCGGGAGTGACGGTGACGGCAGCCTGCAAGGCGGGGCATCCTCGGGAGTGTTCGAGCGGTGTACGACTCGAACAGTGTGGGTGTCCGGCCGGGTGGACGCAGCCGATTTTCAGGCGGCCCGCTCGTCCTCGGTGTCGGGGGTGTCATCGGTGCGGGTGTCGGCGCCGGTGTCGTCGGCGCCGGTGTCGTCGGTGAGCGGGACCTGGGGTCCGTTCAGCTCGCCCAGCCAGCGGCGCAGCACCTGGTGCACCTGCTCGGCGCCGGTCAGTTCCGCCTCGCCGTCGACGGGTGCGGGCAACTCCAGCGGCGAGAGCAGGAAGGGGCGGGACTGGGCGCCGCCCAGGCCGCCGTGGGAGCCGATCTGCTCCTCGAAGGCGAGGACCTCGCCGTCGGTGGGGTCGAAGGCGGAGTTCACCATGATGTCGGCGGTGTGCGGGAAGGAGTGGGTACGGCGGACCGCGGCGGCGGCGCCGGGACCGAACCGGGCCAGCGGGCCGGACCGGTCGTCGAGTTCGGCCAGCGGGATCTCGGCGCCGTGGGCTCCCAGCACCACACCGTCGTGCTCCGCACTGCGCACCAGCAGGAAGCCGATGCCCGGGTGGTTGGCGAGGGTGCTGAGCAGGGCGGGGTGGCGGGCGTCGATCTCCTCCTTGGTCATGCGGTGGGGCACGTCCGGGAAGGACACCAGGCCGAGGTTGCCGGAGGCCAGCACGATGGGCTCGGAGCCCGGGGCCGGATGGTGCTGCTCGCTCTTCTCCTCCACGGGCCGGCGCAGCGCGGCCCGGACGGCGGCACGGGCCTCGGCGCCACTGTGCGTGTGTTCGGCGCGGCGCGGCACGTGCAGCCCGCAGCCGGCCCGGACCAGATCGCCGAGGGTGAGTCCGTACCGGGAGCGGAAGGTCTCGCCGGGGCTCTGCCCGTGGTCGGAGAGGACGACGATGCGGTACGGGCGGGGCGCGTGCTCCGCGACCCGCTGCAGGAGGGCGAGGGAGCGGTCGAGGCGCTGCAGCACCTTCTCGGCGTCCCGGCTGCCCGGACCGGAGTGGTGGGCGACCTCGTCGTAGGCGACGAGATCGGCGTAGACGGCGGTGCGCCCGGCGAGCATGTCACCCATCACCGCGGCGACGACGACGTCCCGTTCGACGACGGTGGCGAAGGCGCGGACGAGCGGGTAGAGCCCGCCGCGGCTCACCCGGGGGCGCTGTCCGCGCATGCGGGCGCGGGTTGACTGGCCGATCTCGCGGGCCACTTCGGCGAGGAAGGACAGGGCCGTGCGGACGGCGTTCGCGGGGTCGGAGAAGTAGGCGAAGTAACCGGCGCGGGAACGGTTCTCCCGGGCTCGGCGGCGGGTCGCGATGGACAGCACGAGGGCCTGTTCACCGGCACCGCCGCTGAAGAGGTTGCCACGGCTGGCGCCGTCCACCGTGAGCAGTCCGCCGTCGCCGGTACGCAGGATGGCGCGGCGCTGCAGTTCCGCAGCGCTCGTCGGGCGATTGCACACCATCACCTCCCCCCGGTCCTTCTCGTACCAGCGGAAGGCCGGCACGTCGAAGGTGCTGCCGTGGAGAATGCCGAGCTGGCTGGCACCGGTCTGGCTGGACCAGTCGGTGCGCCAGGGGGTGAGTCGGTGGGTGGGGCGGGGGGTGGACCGGGGGATGTCGTCGCTGGTCGGCTGCGTGCCCTCGCCCGTCCCGAGCCAGCCCGCGACCGTCGGCATCAGTCCCTTGCGGACCGCGTCCCCGAGGACGTCGTGGCCGACACCGTCGAGCTGGACGAGGACCAGGCCGGGGGTGGTCGGGCAGGGCGGGTCGGATCTGCGGCGGCGGGCGGCGAGGCGGTGCAGGCGGCGCCGGTAGGTCTCGTCGTCGCGTACGGCGAGGGCCGCGCCGGTGGCGGAGGCGACGGCGGACATCACGGCGGCCACGATGACGGCGGTCTCGGGGGCCGCCTCGCCGCGGCCGGAGGGGTTGATGCGCAGGGCGAGCAGCAGCAGGGAACCGTTGAGGAAGAAGACCAGCAGGCCCAGCACGAGGGCGGGTACGAGGAGCAGCAGCCGGACCAGGAGCGGCCACACCACGGCCGACAGCACACCGAAGGCCCCGGCGCCGCAGGCGGCGGTGACGGCGATGCGGGTGGCGCTGTCGCCGTCGGCGGACTGGAGCCGGAAGTCGGGCAGGAGCGCGGCGAGGACCATCATGGTGAGGGTGGAGACCGCCCAAACGGTGGCGCTCCGGCCGATCTGACGGGCGACCCGCCGCCATCGCACGCCTCGCACGCCCCGCACCCCTCACGTCCCGGCCCGCCCGACCGGGGCCTCGCCCCACCTTGTCACAGGGGTGCCGTGCGCGGCCGGGGCGATCGCGTTGTCAGTCCCGCCTGTCATCATCCCGCCATGCTGAACGACGACTTGGTGCCCCTTTCCCGCACGGGCGACTTGGGGAGGAGTGCCTGATGGACCTCGTGGCACGGCTGATGTGCGCGCTGACCGACCCGGACTTCACCCTCGGGGAGGGGCGCCCGGATCTGTCGCAGGTGTCCGACGAGGAGCTCGGCAGCCTGCTGGTGGCCGCCTACCGGGTGGACACCTCCGCCCCGCCGGCGATGCTGGCGGTCGGCTTCGCGGTCGAGAACGCGGCCCGGGAACGGCAACCGCGCTACACGCCCGAGGCGTGCCGGCGCATGTTCGAGGTGCTGGTCGAGCACTACGAGGGCCGTGGATGGGCGAACCTGAACCGCGGCCTGGACGCGCTGGAGCACTGCACCGGGCCGCTGCCCGACGTCTCGGAACAGGCCCGCGCCCTGGTCAAGTTCTGGTTGGAGACGGACACCTCGCGGCAGCCGTATGCGCTCCTCGCGATCGCGGAGCTCGGCGGCGAGGGGACCCTGCGCGCGGCCGTGGAGCGCCTCCCGCTCGAGGTGGGTCCCATCGTGGCGGACGAGATCGCCGTCGTCGCCGGGATCCCCACGGGCCGGCAGCCCCTGCTGTCCGGGAAGGACCGGGACCACCGATTCCCCTCGCCGGTCGAGCAGGCGCGGCTCAGATCGGCGGACAACCCCGCCTACGTGGCGTTCACGCGTCGCGCGTTGGAAGCGGCGGCCGACCGCACCGACGCCATCCGGGCGGGCGAGATCCCCTACCGGGCGGACAAGGCGTTCACCGACCTGGAGGTCAGCACCCTCGGCGAGGCCCTGCGGGTGGCGCTGCAGCGTGACGAACCCTGGCTGCCGGAGCTGTTCGACCGGCTCCTGCCCGGCGTCTCCCTCGCCCCGACGGCGGCGCGGACGCTGCCCTCGCAGGCCCTGCTGTACGAGGTGGTCCGCGCCGCGCAGGACTTCCCGACGCCCGAGCTGGTGACCGCGATCCGCACGGTGCGCCGGACCGTCCGGCACGCCGGGGTGCCCAAGCAGCTCGACAAGATGCTCAAGAAGGTCGACGCGGCCCTGGCGGAGCGCACCGAAGTGGCGCTGCGGCTGCCGCGACTGGGCTTCGACACCGCGTCCATCGGCGGTTCCGCGCCGGTCGGCGTCCTGCGCCGGACGGCCGGTGAGTACCAGGCCGTCGTCACGGTCGCCGAGTCCGCCACGGTGACGTGGGAGAAGGACGGCCGCCCGCTGCGCAGCCTGCCGGCGCCGGTGCGCCGCGACCACACCGCCCTGGTCCGGGAACTGCGCGACCTGGTGAAGCGGGTGAACGCCCAACTCGCCACCCTCCTCCGCGCGTTGGAGGGCGGCTTCACCGTCGACGCCGTTCATCCGTACGGCTGGTGGCGCACCGAACTGGCCGGGCACCCGCTCGCCAGGACCCTGGTGCGCCGGCTGATCTGGGAGGTCGAGGTCGCGCCCGGCGAGTGGCGGTCCGTACTGCCCGAGGCGGACGAGCACCTTCCCGACGCGCCAGACGACGCCTCCGTACGGCTGTGGCACCCGCTCCGCTGCGACCCGCAGGCCGTGCGGGTGTGGCGGGACCGGCTCACCGAGCACCGCATACGCCAGCCCTTCAAGCAGGCGTTCCGCGAGATCTACCTGCTCACGCCGGCCGAGGAGCAGACCCGCGTCTACTCCAACCGGTTCGCCGCGCATCTGGTCCACTACCGCAGGATGTTCGCCCTGTTCCGGGCCCGGGGATG
The DNA here is from genome assembly GCF_042891825.1 of Streptomyces sp. NPDC001852. Taxonomy (NCBI): domain Bacteria; kingdom Bacillati; phylum Actinomycetota; class Actinomycetes; order Kitasatosporales; family Streptomycetaceae; genus Streptomyces; species Streptomyces sp. NPDC001852. Next base: position 24,371 of record NZ_JBIATN010000038.1, on the reverse strand, counting down.
GAAGAGCAACCTGCTCGGCCCGTGGGACGGCGGGGACGACGACGAGGCCGAGCGCACCCTCGCGGGCGGGCAGTGGCGGGTCCGCTTCCGCCACGGCTGGGCCGACGGGGCGGGCGACGACGAACTGGCCTCGACCGACCAGGTGCGCTTCGACCGCCGGGTGGCGGGCGCCTGGCGTGCGGCAGCGCTCGCCGACGTGCCCCCGCTGGTCTTCAGCGAGGCGATGCGGGACGTCGACCTGTTCGTGGGCGTGACCTCGATCGCCGCCGACCCCGACTGGACCGACGGCGGCCCCCGGCGCACCTACTGGGAGCGGGTCTCCTTCGGCGAGCTGACGGAGAGCGCCGAGGCGCGGCGCGACGCCCTGGGGCGGATCCTGCCGCGGCTGAAGATCGCCGACCGGTGCACGCTCGACGGCCGCTTCCTGACCGTCCGCGGCGACCTGCGCACGTACCGGATCCACCTGGGCTCGGCCAACGTCCTGATGGAACCGGACGACAGCTACCTGTGCATCGTCCCGGCACGCGGCCAGGGCGCCGGCAGGGTGTTCCTGCCCTTCGAGGACGACCGGCTCTCCCTCATCCTCAGCAAGGCGTTCCTGCTCACAGCCGACACAAAGATCACCGACCCGACCATCCTCACGCAGATCGAGCGAGGTGCCTGATGGCCACCGTGACGTTCCGGGACGAGACCGCGACGGGCAAGCCGCTCACCGAGTGGGAGGTCGCCGGGCTGCCGGACCGGATGACCGTACGGGAACTGATCAGACTCCGGGTCCAGGAGGAGGTCGCCCGGCACAACGCCTGCCCCGACGACCGGTTCAACGGACTCGTGCGCCCCGCGCACGCCGAGGTGGAGCTCAACGGCTACCGGCTGCACGAGCCCCGCCGCATCGACGGGGAGCGCCATGCCGAGATCGCCGAACGCGCCTTTGCGGCCAACGGGTTCTTCGTACTGACCGGCGATCGCCAGGTCGAGGACCTCGACGAGGTCGTGGACCTCACCGTCGACCCCGACCTGGTCTTCATCAAGCTGGTCGCCCTGGTGGGCGGCTAGCTGTTGCTGGCCATGACGTTGGTGACGCCCCACGTCGCTGTTGACCTTCGAGTTGGTTGAAGCTCAATGATGGCGAGGTGCCAAATTCCGAGCTGATGCCGATCGGGGTCTTTGCCCAACGCAGTGGCCTGACCTCCAGCGCGTTGCGGTTCTACGCCGACTCCGGGCTACTGCCCCCTGCCGAAGTAGACCCGGTCACGGGCTACCGCTACTACGCCGCCGACCAGCTGGCGCGGGCAACCGTACTGCGTCAGCTCCGCGAGATCGCCATGCCTCTCGCTGCGGTCGAGGCGGTCCTTGACACCGAGGCCGAGGAGGCGGCACGGCTGCTCGACGAGCATGTCGCCAAGATCGTGGGGGATGCGGCTGCGGCACTGCAGAAGGCTGGTGTCATCAAGTCCGCGCTCGGTGCCAACGCGCCCGGTCTGCTGATCGCCACGCTGAAGGGCCCCGTCCTGGCGGATGCGGTCGAGCAGGTCCTGACCGCGACCGCGACCGCGCACGAGCCGGGGATGGCGGTGCTCGCGGGCCTGCACATCGAGGCGAGTCGTGAGGCGATCGGCCTGACGGCGACCGACCGATACCGGCTCTCCACCCGGACCCTGGTGCCGCCAGAGCCACCGTCCCAGGCGTGGGCCGGCACGGTTGACGGCGACGATCTGCGGGCCGCGGTCGCCGAGGTCCGGCGCAGTGCGCGGGTCCGCATCGAAGCGGTGCCGCACGGGGTCTGGCTGCGCATGCCCGAGCGGGAGGACCGGCACTGCCGGTTGCTGTCCGAGGATTTCCCCGACCACCGGCTGATGCTCGCCTCTCTGGGCGAAGCCACCACCCGCGCGACGGTCTCGAAGGACCCGCTGCTGCGCGCCCTGGAAGAACACCCCGGCGAACGCATCGTGCTGCACGTCGGCGATCACGGAGTGAGCGTCCGGTCAGCAGACGGCGAGCACCCCGGCATCCCACTCCCCGCCACCGTGACGGGCGAGGCCCTCCAGATCCAGTTCGAGATGACCACGCTCTATCCCGCCGTGAGCACGGCGATTGGCCCCGACGTGATGCTCGACCTGAGGGGATACGACCGGCCCGTCACAATCCGCTCGGCCGACCGCGGCGATCTCACCACCCTGGCCATGCCCATCAAGTTCGACCACTCAGCCTGAGAACGACGACGAGGAATCTCATGACCACCACACCTGCCAGCCCCGACCCGACCATGGAAGCCATCGGCCAAGCCGTTGTCGAAGGCCGGACGGGCGACATCGTTTCCGCCCGCCACAAGCTCCTGAACCTGTGGTCGGCGATCGGCGTCATCGGCGACCCGCTGCACCGTTGCTCACTCGCCCACTACCTGGCGGATCTCTACGAAGATCCCGCCCAGGCCCTCGCCTGGGACGTCCGGGCCCTGGACGCGGCCGACGCCGTGACCGAACAGCGCGTCCAGGAGCACCACGCCGGCCTCCACATCGCCGGGTTCTACCCCTCTCTCCACCTCAACCTGGCCGACAACTACCGCCGGCTCGGTTCCTTCGATGCGGCCGCCGAGCACATCAACGCGGCAAAAGAGCACGCCCCCAACCTCCCCCAGGACGCATACGGCGCCTTCCTACGCATCGCCCTGGACGAGGTGGCAGAGGCGATCTCGCAGCGAGACACCGCCAAGCGGCCCTCCGCGCCCGGTCCCACTGCGTGACGCACCGGAACGCGCCCCTCACCGTCGAGGGGCCGTGGTCCGCGTCCCGGATCGCCTTCGAGCTGACGGAACGGCACCGGTCGCTGGGCAAGCCCGTGCGGTTCACGTACCCCGAAGTCGACCCTGACGCCTGACTGCCCGCTGTCACCTCGACGCGGTTCGGAACGCGAGATACCGGCTGAAGGCTTCGTGGCTGTCGGGAGTGAAGCGCCACTCCAGCAGGGCCGACCGCAGCTCCGGCTCGGTCAGCCAGCCATGCCAGGCGACCTCATCGGGATCGGGGACCACGGCATCCGGCACCACGGCTTCGTGCACGCCGAGCCAGTGAGGGCTCAAACCGCTGCGGTTGATGAACGTGCACAGCAGGCGCGGCAGCGCACGAATGCCCAGCTCTTCGGCCAGCTCACGCGCGGCGGCCTGTTCATAGGACTCGCCGACATTTGCGGCGCCACCGACCTCGACCTCATAGAGCCCGGGGAAACGCGATACCTGTTCCGACCGCCGGTGGACGAGGATCCGGCCACGATCATCACGACACACCGTCACGGCAACCCGGTGCAGCCAACCCTCCCGGATGGCCTGCCGACGGCTGACCACCATCCCCAGCACACGATCTTGATCGTCGACAAGCTCCACCAGTTCGTCCATGACGCACACCCTGGCAGAGCCCACCGACAACGCCGCTTCCCGGTGACTCGCGGAACCGGGCCAAAGAGCCACCTGGGCATGAAGGCCGGGCCCGGATGACGACAGTTGTCCCGTCTCATCCCAGTTGGCAACTGCTGGGTCTCTGGCCAGCCGGGGTTGCCAGGTGGTTTGAGAATGTCGGCGGGCGTCATTCTCAGGCGAGTTGGCTTTGACGGAAGCGGCGCCCCCGCAACGAGCTGTTCAGCCAGGCCTGGCCTGGATGGCGAGCTGTCTCACGATCCGACCGACATGTCATGGCCGGTTCGCCTGCCGATGCTGCCGAGCCCTCGGGTTAGGGTGAGCGGCCGCCACGCTCAAGGAGCCTGAATCATGACCATTCACCCTGATGTAGAGGCTTTGCTCCGGATTGTTCCCGCAGAACACCGGGGCGAAGAGTGTATGGACTGGACGGCTGCGGAGGCCGCGTTGGGCACGAGGTTGCCGAGCGACTACATGTCATTCATAGACACCTATGGTGTGGGTGACATCGAGGAGTTGGTCATCCTTCCGCCACTGCCTGTCGATGTTCCCAGTCTGAGCGACTGCCACATAGGAGCCATGAGTGAGGGACTTCGCTGGGTGTGGGAGAAGGAGGGTGGTGCGCCAGGCGTATCTGCTGGCCCGGAGACCGTTCTGCCGTGGGGTTCCGGCTGTAACGCTAACGAGTTGGCTTGGCTCATGACCGACTCGGACCCGGACAAGTGGCCTGTGGTGGCATGGCGGCGCCAGGTTTCCTATGGCGAGTCCCGGTGGGCGATCTTCGACTGTGGCATGGTCAAGTTCCTCACACGCATGATGCTCGCGGAGTTCGACGAATGCCCGCTCGGTGACGCGTCACTTTGGGGACGTCCTGGAGCCTTCGTCAGCTGGCGCGAGCAGCGCCGCCGACTCGTCGCCGGACTGGACCCCTTGACCGGTGAGCCGGACCCCTATGCCGAGATGTTCCCTATCTCCGATGACGACTGAGATCCCTGAGAATCCGCCAGAGCGAACGAGAACGAGCGAGAATCTGACAGCTTCGATGCGAAAGGACAACAGTTGTCGTGCAATACGGCACCTATCGCGCTCGGGCTCATGACAACAAGCGCTGGAAGGTGACACCTAACTGTTGCGGGCCATGAGGTTGGTGGCGCCAACGGGGTGTCGGGCAGTGCCGTTAGATCTTCGAGGGTCGTCCAGGGCGCTTGGTGAGTCTGGTGCTGAGGTCCCAGAGCTTCTGCTGGATGCTCGGATCGTAGGCATCGGCGTGTGCCCTTGCGGCACGGGTGCGGTCGTAGAACTGTCCGGTCACCCCGTCGAGCTCGGGGGCGAGGATGAGGCGCAGGGTGGCCTGCAGGCCGGTTTCGAGGGAGTCGATGCTGTAACCGACCGAATCCAGGACCATTTTGGTCGGCATGTAGGTGGCCGGGTGCAAGCTGTTGACCGTGATCCGGCGCGGGTCGAGTTGTCGGGCGAGCGCGAAGCCGGTGGTGATCATGGCCAGTTTGGACTGGCCGTATGCGCGCGTGCCCGAGTAGCCGTGTTCGAGGGTGGGGTCGTCGAAGTTGATGGGGGCCTGGCCGATCGAAGCGACGTTGACGATACAGGCGGGGGCTCCGCGGTCGAGCAGCGGCAGCAGGCGCTGGGTCAGCGCGAACGGGGCGAGATGGTTGACCGCGAAGCGGAGCTCGTGCCCGTCGACGGTGAGTCGGCGGTTTGTTCCGTCGGGTTCGCCGCCGCCGATGCCGGCGTTGTTGACCAGTACCGCGATGTGATCGGTGAACTCGGTGATCTCGTCCGCAAGGCGGTGCACTTGCGTCAGCTCGGAGAAGTCGGCCCGGACCGTGTGGATCGAGGCCGGTGCATCGGCCAGCGTGGTGGCCAGTTCGTCGAGCCGGCTCTGGTTGCGTCCGTGGAGGATGAGCGTCGTTGCGGGCCGGTGTGCGAGGGCGCCGCTGAGTGCGCGGCCCAGCCCGTCCGTTGCTCCGGTGATGACGATGGTTCGATTGGGCATGCGCTACTCCTGGCCGGGGTGTTCGTTCAGCAGTCGTCGGATGGCGGTGATGTCGTCTTGGCCGAGCAGGCGCTCGGTGGCGAGGACCCGGTACCAGATCAGGCCGAACACCAGGTCGGCGACCAAGGCTGCCGTCAGGTGAGCGGGCTTGTCGCCGCGGGCTGCGGCCCGCTCGACGATGGTCTCGAGCGCGGCCCTGCGTTTGCTCAGGAAGCCGTCCTGGAAGCGGCGCCGGAAGTCTGCGTCGCGCTGCGCCTCGGCCATCAAGGAGCGCAGGACGGGGACCACCCCTGGAAAGGCCATCAGGGCGGCGGAGTCACGCAGGAACGCGTCCAGCTCCGCGTCGAATGAACCCTGGTCCGCGGTTGAGACCTTCAGATCTGCCTTGAGCGCCAGGGCTTCGAGCAGGACGTCCGCCTTTGTGGGCCACCAGCGGTACACGGTCTGCTTGCCTGCCCCGGCGCGGGCGGCGATGCCTTCGATGGTGAGGTCCGGGAAGCCGACCTCGGTCGTGAGCTCGTAGGCCGCGGTGAGGATCGCGAGCCTCGTCTGCTCGCTCCGTTTGCGGCCGCGGGCGGGTGTCGTAGCGCCGGTCATACGGGTCAGCCTAACCCATTATCGAGACGTCACGTCTAGGAATGGGCTAGGCTCATCGAGACGTCACGTCTCGAAATAAGGAGTGAGCATGACCACTGCACTCGTGATCGGTGGCACGTCGGGGGTCGGCCTGGCGGTCGCGCGACAACTCACCAGCCGAGGACACGAGGTCCACATCGCCGGACGAAACGCAGAGCGGCTCAACCGGGCAACCGCGGCCATCGGCGGAGATGTCCACGGGCACGTGCTCGACGCCGCCGATGCGGAGGCGGCCGCCGCGCTCGCGGCGAAGATCGCCCCGATCCGCCACCTCGTCATCACCCTCGCCGGCAAGGGCGGCGCCGGCCCGCTCGGCGACTTGCCGCTCGATGGCCTGCGGCAGGCGTTCGAGGAGAAGTACTGGCCCACCGTCACCGCACTCCAGGCCTCGCTCGCTCACCTCAGCGAGGACGCCTCGATCACCCTCGTCGGAGCCGTCACAGCGAGGGCTGCCCTGCCCGGCACCGCCGGGATCGGCTCGCTCAACGCCGCCATCGAAGGGCTCGTCCAACCGCTCGCCGCCGAACTGGCGCCGATCCGAGTCAACGCCGTCTCGCCGGGATACGTCGACACGCCCTGGTGGGACGGACTCGCCGCCGAGGACCGATCCGCGTTCTTCAAGCAGGCTGCCGACGCCCTGCCCACCAAGCGCATAGCCACCGCCCCGGATGTCGCCGAGGCCATCGTGCTGCTGGCCACCAACCCCAACATCACTGGAACCGTCATCGAAACAGACGGCGGCGCACGCCTGACTGCCTGACACTTCTTCGCCATTGCCCAGCCGCCGCACCGTGGTGACACGGAACGGCTTCGGCGAGCAAGTGATGGCCTGCATGCGGAACGGGGCCGCGAGCCGCTGCTCGCGGCCCCATTCCGCGCCGCCTTACGGAGCCTTCTCGTGACGCACGCCAACGCACCTCTATCCATCGAAGGACGCCGCCGACTCGTCGAGCGATGCAAGACGCGGCCGATCGCACACGTCGCAGCGGAGATGGGGATATCCCGCGCCTGCGCGTCGAAGTGGGTCAACCGCTACCGCCGCCACGGTGAGCTGGGCTTGCACGATCTCCCTTCAACCCCGCGCCGCCGGCCGACCGCGACAGACGCCGCTGTCGTGGCCCGGATCTAGGACCTCCGCCGCAGCCAGAAATGGCCAGCGTCCCGGATCGCCTTCGAGCTCCAGACGGAGGGCGTCACGATCAGTTGCCGCACAGTGTCACGGCACCTGCTCGCGCTCGGGCTGAACCACCGCAAGTTCATCGACCCGAACGGCCAATCGAACCGGGAGCCGCGGAAGATCAACGCGCGCCGCCCCGGGCACATGGTCCACGTCGATGTGAAGAAGGTCGGCCGGATCCCTGACGGCGGCGGCTGGAGAGCCCACGGGCGCGGCAGCGAACAGGCCAAGAACGTCGAGCGTCGCAAGAAGAAGAGTGGGCGCGGCGGCTACATCTACCTCCACTCCGCCGTCGACGGGTTCAGCCGACTCGCCTACACCGAGGCCCTGCCCGACGAGAAAGCAGCAACCGCCATCGCGTTCATGCACAGGGCGAGAGCATGGTTCGCCGCCCACGGCATCACCCACATCGAACGGATCGTCACCGACAACGGAGCCTGCTACCGCGCCAACGCGTTCGCCCGAGCACTCCTCGGGTCACGCCACCAGCGGATCACGCCCTACACCCCGCGACACAACGGCAAGGTGGAGCGCTACAACCGGATCATCGCCGAGGAATTCCTCTACGCCCACACCTGGCTATCTGAAGATCAACGCCGCACAGCCCTCGGCGTCTGGAACGTCCACTACAACTACCACCGCCCCCACAGCGGAGCAGGGGGGCCAGCCACCGGCCTCTCGGCTAGCCGACCACGTCACCAACGTCGTGGCCTCCTACAGCTAGTGCTCTGACCGGGATGGTTCGCCGGGTTGGTGGTTCGGGCGGTTGGATGTGTGGTGATGTCCGTGGATCCGACCGTGGGCGGTGTGGTGGCTGAGCCTGTCCGTGCGCGCAGGTTGACCGACCAGGAGGGGCAGAAGCTGCAGCAGATCGTGCGCCGGGGCAGCACCAGTTCGGTGCGGTACCGGCGCGCGATGATGCTGCTGGCCTCGGCTGGCGGGAACCGGGTCCCGGTGATCGCGAAGCTGGTCCAGGCGGACGAGGACACCGTCCGCGACGTAATCCACCGGTTCAACGAGATCGGCCTGGCCTGCTTGGACCCTCGGTGGGCGGGAGGCCGTCCCCGCCTTCTCAGCCCTGACGACGAGGACTTCGTCGTCCAGACGGCCACCACCCGCCCGACCAAGCTCGGCCAGCCATTCACCCGCTGGTCGATCCGCAAGCTCGCCGCCTACCTGCGGAAAGTGCACGGCCGCGTGATCCGGATCGGCCGCGAGGCGTTACGGTGCCTGCTGGCCCGCCGCGGCATCACCTTCCAGCGCACCAAGACGTGGAAGGAGTCGCCCGACCCTGACCGCGACGCCAAGCTGGACCGGATCGAGCAGGTCCTGGACCGCTTCCCGGACCGGGTGTTCGCGTTCGACGAGTTCGGTCCGCTCGGCATCCGGCCCACGGCCGGCTCCGGCTGGGCTCCCGCTGGTCGTCCCGAACGGCACCCCGCGACCTACCACCGCACCCACGGCGTCCGGTACTTCCACGGCTGCTACTCGATCGGCGACGACACCCTGTGGGGCGTCAACCGCCGCAAGAAGGGCGCCAACAACACTCTGACCGCCCTCCGCTCGATCCGGGCGGCCCGCCCGGACGGCGCCCCGATCTACGTCATCCTGGACAACCTGTCCGCCCACAAGGGCGAGACAATCCGGCGCTGGGCGAAGAAGAACCGCGTCGAGCTGTGCTTCACCCCGACCGACGCGTCCTGGGCCAACCCGATCGAGACCCACTTCGGGCCACTGCGGCAGTTCACCGTTGCGAACTCCAACCACCGCAACCACACCGTCCAGACCCGGGCCCTGCACGCCTACCTCCGCTGGCGCAACAAGAACGCCCGCCACCCGGACGTGTTTGCCGCCCAGCGGAAAGAGCGTGCTCGTATCCGCAGCGAGAAGGGCCTTCGCTGGGGCGGTCGACCAGCCCGCGCCAGCTGACTGAACAGCTCTGCGAACTACCCGGACATGGCACTACCCTCAGCGAAGCCGCAGCGTGCGGCAGCGTAGACGCGGGAGCGATGGCGTTGTTCGACGTGCAGGTCATTCCGGAGCGGCTCAAGATCGATTCCCGCGAGCCCCTCTTTGTCGACGGCCCGGTGTGGCTGACGCTAGGGGACCAGACGGTTCCGGAGGCTGGCTGGACGGACGCAGTGCTCTCCGTGCTCGGCTCGATGGGACACGCGGTCGCCACCGCCCTCGAAGGCAGCGTCGGCGATTTCTACTTCTTCGATGGCCCCTACTTCGTCAAGCTCATCCCGCTGCCGGACACTCCCGGCACACTCCGTCGTGTGCGGGTTGCGGCAGTGGACGACCGCCATGCGACGCCCGCGGACGACGGAGGCTCTGACTTCGGCCTCGGTGAGGGGGAAGTGCTCGCCGAAGTCGTCCTACCGTTGCACGGGGTTGCAGAGCGCTACAGCGCAGCCGCGGAGCAGATCCGCACATGGGCCTTGGCGCATGGGGAGGCCAAGGTCATTGAGTTGTTGGCCCAGATCCCCCACTTCGACCCGTCGGATCAACACTTCACACACTGACCGCCAGACGGCCCAGGTGCAAGGCACGCCCGACGGAACTACACGGACGCCGGAACCGGGTTGAGCTCCACCAACGGCATTCCGGCGAACCTTCCCGGTCAGAGCACTAGCGGCCGTCGTAGCCGGCCGTCGGCATGGACAGCCGGCGATGCACGCGAGCTTTCATCTGCGCGTCGTACGACGGCTCGGCCCGCCCGACGGTCTCCACACGCACGCCCCGGCGCGCGCACTCGGCGGTGAACGCCTCGACCGAGGAGAGAGCGCGCCGGAGAACGCGCAGGCTGGGCGCGACGAACACGTCCACTCCGGGCCGGACACCGTCCCACAGCGCGCCGTGGTCGAAGCGCACCCCGCCGACGAGGAGTTCCCGGGCGATGACGTATCCGCGTTCGGCTGCCCAGCGGGCGCACATGGCGTGCTGGCTGCGGGAGTCGACGAGGAAGGGGTCCTTCTCCAGTTCCTCCAGCGGGGCCAGGCTGGCGATCGCGATGACCCGCACCGGCGCGGGCGCAGGCATGTCGGAGGTACCCCGCAGCTCTCCCATGGCGTCCCCCCTCACCTCCGGGTTTCGCCGCCGACCCTACTCCTGCCCGTAGGCTTCGGGGAGTCGCGTGAAGGAGGCGAAGAGGGTGCCGGTGGAGATCACCTGGTGGGGTCACGCCACCTGCACGATCCAGGACGCGAACATACGGGTGCTCACCGACCCCCTGTTCGCCCTCCGACTGGCGCATCTGCGGCGGCGCCGGGGTGCCCCGCCGCCGGCCGAGGCCCGCCGGGCGGACGTGGTGCTCGTCTCCCATCTGCACGCCGACCACCTCCATCCGCCCTCGCTGACGGAGCTCGCCCCGGGCACGCGCCTGCTCGTGCCCCGGGGCGCACCTCGGGCGGTGCCCGCTCTGCGCCGGCTGGGCGGGATGCGGGTCATGGAGGTGGTGCCCGGGGACGTGGTGCGGCTCGGTGAGCTGCTGGTGCGGGTGGTGCCGGCGCTGCACGACGGTCGGCGGCTGCCGGTGGGCCCGCACCGCTCGCCCGCGCTCGGCTATGTCGTGGAGGGTGAGGCGCGGACGTACTTCGCCGGGGACACCGGGCTGTTCGACGCGATGGCCGAGCGGGTCGGTCCGGTGGACGTGGCGCTGCTGCCGGTGGGCGGCTGGGGGCCGTATCTCGGTGCGGGGCATCTGGACGCGGGACGGGCGGCGCGGGCGCTGGCCCGGCTGGCGCCGCGGGCGGCCGTGCCGGTGCACTACGGGACGTACTGGCCGATCGGGATGGACGCGGTGCGCCCGCACGAGTTCCATGCGCCGGGGGACGAGTTCGCGCGGCTGGCGGCCGTGGCGGCGCCGGGGGTGGCGGTGCACAGGCTGGGGCACGGCGAGAGTGTGCGGCTGGAGGTCGCGCGGTGACGTGGCTCGCCGACGCGTCGAGAGCCGTGACGAGCGAGTCCACCCAGCAGGCGGTGGGTTGTCCGTCGCTGTTTCTGCTGGTGCTGATCGGGGCGTTGGTGCCGGTGGTGCCGACGGGCGCGCTGGTGAGTTCGGCCGCGGTGGTGGCCTTCCACCAGTCCGTGCCGTTCGCGCTCGCCTGGGTGTTCCTGACGGCCTCACTGGCCGCGTTCCTGGGGGATGCGGCGCTGTACTGGCTGGGGCGGCGCGGGACGCGGTCGCGGAACGGGTCGCGGTGGCTGGAGGCGATACGGTCGCGGGCACCGGAGGAGCGGGCCGCGCAGGCACGGGAGAAGCTGGCCGAGCACGGGGCCGCGGTGCTGGTGTTGTCGCGGCTCGTGCCGGCCGGTCGCATACCGGTGATGTTGGCCTGTCTGATGGCGGATTGGCCACTCAGGCGGTTCTCTCAGGGGAACCTGCCCGCGTGTCTGGCGTGGGCGGCCACGTATCAGGTCATCGGGATTCTGGGTGGGTCGTTGTTCGCAGAGCCGTGGGAGGGGGTCGTGGTGGCGGTGGGGCTGACCGTGGTGATCAGCGCGACGCCGAGTGTGGTGCGGTGGTTTCGGTAGCGCCGTCGGGGTCGGTCGGGGGCAGTCGAGGGCGTCGGTCGAGCACCTTTGAAGCGCCGATCGGCAGATCCCACAGGTCCTCTCGCTCCAACCCCGCCTTCTCCCACGCCGCCCGCACCCTCGTGAGCGGTTCCAGGACCGGCTCGGCCGAGAGGATGAAGGTGCCCCAGTGCATGGGGGCCATGCGGCGAGCCCCCAGGTCCAAGGTGGCCTGTACGGCCTCCTCGGGGTCGCAGTGGACGTCGCTGAGCCACCAGCGGGGGTCGTAGGCGCCGATGGGCATGAGGGCGAGGTCGATGCCGGGGTAGCGGCGGCCGATGCGGGAGAACCAGTGGCCGTACCCGGTGTCGCCGGCGAAGTAGAGCCGCTGTCCGTGGGCGTCGGTCAGCACCCAGCCACCCCAGAGGCTGTGGCAGGTGTCGGTGAGGGTCCGCTTGGACCAGTGGTGGGCGGGGACGAAGTCGAAGCGGACGCCGGACAGTTCGGCGCCCTCCCACCAGTCCAGCTCGGTGACACAGGTGAAGCGGCGCCGACGGAACCAGCGGGCGAGGCCGGCCGGTACGAACACCGGGACGTCCCGGGGGAGTTGGCGCAGGGTGGGAGCGTCGAGGTGGTCGTAGTGGTTGTGGCTGATGACGACGGCGTCGACGCGGGGCAGGGTGTCCCAGGGCACGCCGACGGGGGTGATGCGGGCCGGGGTGCCGAGGATGCGGCGGGACCAGACAGGATCGGTGAGCACGGTCAGGCCGCCGATCCGCACGACCCAGCTGGCGTGTCCGGCCCAGGTGACGGCGAGGGTGCGGGTGTCGACGCGGGGCAGCGGGGCGGGGGCGCAGGGCAGGCGGGGGACGTCCGCGAGACCGTCGGATCCTGGCCGTACGGCGCCTTCGCGGGCGAAGCGGGCGAGGGCCTTGAGGCCGGGCAGGGGCGCGGTGAGCCGGTCGTGGAAGGTGCGTGGCCACACGCGGTGTTCGCCGAGGGGGCGGGGCTCGGCCAGCGGGGGGAAAGGGGGTGCCAGGGGGGTGGCTGCGGCGGTGTGGCGAGGAGGTGCGGTCGTCGGGTGCGCGGTGGTCGTCGTGGCCGATCCTGGCTCGTGCGTTTCGTAATAGTGCGTGTCGGGCTCATGGGTCTCGGGCTCGTGCGTCTGCTGCGTCATCGAGGAGGCTCCCGTCGCTGAGCGTCGTCGCGGAGATCGTCGAGGACCGACGTCAAGGAGATCAACGCGCGTTGCACATGTGGCAGTTCCAACGGCACGGGTGAGGTGAGGCATTCCGCGCGTTCCTCGTCGGTGCCGCCCAGCAGGGGGCCCGTGCTCAGTCGTACGCGCAGCGCCCCGAGGTCGTCGCCGAAACGGTGGCCGCCGGGCGCGGGCATGCCGAGCCGGGCGGTGAGGAGGTCCTCCAACTCCTGTGCGTCGCCGACGCCTCGTTCGGCGAGGGGTTCGCGCAGCCGGCCGAGGTCGGCGTACAGGTGGCGGCCGGACTGCGGTGGGCGGGCGAGCGCACCGCCGGCGACGACGGCGGCGTGCGCGGCGGCGGCCACACGCGCGTGCAGCCGTACGACGGCCTCGCGGCGCTCGGTGACGGGCGGGGGTTCGTCGAGGGCGTAGCCGGCCGCGGCGGCGACGGGCGCGGCGATGCGGGCGCCGAGCCCGGTGAGGATGTCGAGCACGCGCGCGTGGAGGTGCCGTCCGGATTCGGTGGCCGGGAAGCGGGCGACGGCGGCGGGCCAGCCGGCCGGCAGCAGGGATCCGGCGAGGTCGGTGACGACGGTGACCCGGTCGGGCTGCATCTCGGCGGGGCTGAGCAGCACGGTGTCGTGGGGGTGGTGCAGGGTGTCACGCCAGGTCTCGTCGCTGACCAGGTGCAGTCCTTCGGCGGTGGCGGCCTCGACGGTCTCGTGCAGCAGTTCCGGCGGGGCGACGGTGGCGGTCGGGTCGTCGGCGACGGACAGCACGAGGAGCCGCGGGTCACCGCCCTCGGCGCGGACCCGGCGGACGGTCTCCAGAAAGGCGTAGGGGTCGGGCACGCCACCGCCCTCGGCGGGGGTGGGCACGTGGTAGGCGGGCCGGCCGAGCACCCGGGCGTACGGCGCCCACCAGGCGGCGCAGGGGCGCGGTACGAGGACGTCGGCGCTGTCGCCGACGAGTGCGGCGGTCAGGGCGAGCAGCAGCGCGGGGGCGCCGGGGCCTGCGGCCACGTGGTCGGGGACGGTGGGCAGTCCGCGCCGGGTCCAGTAGCCGCAGGCCGCTTCGAGGAGGGCGGGGGCACCACCGACGGGCTGGGCGTCGGCGCGGCTCGCCGCTGCGGCGAGTACGGCGGTGAGTTCGGGGAGCACCGGGAGGCCGTCGCCCGGCAGGGGCGGGCCGTAGCGGACGGGGCCGTGGCCCTCGGGGTCCGTCCGCCGCATGTCCGCCTCCGCGCGGTCCTGGTGCTCGGGTGTCGCCGGTCCGGGCCGGGTGGCCGGGACGGGCGGGCTGTGTCGTCGTGAGCTGTGTTGTGGTCCGTGGCCTGTGCTGTCCATTGGTGTGGGGGTCGCCTACAGGTGCCCTCGGGAGGGTGTGTACCCGCCGGACGGCACTCCATGAGGGTGACTACACGTCGGTGGACCGGCCCCGCGCGGGGCGCAGGCGGCCGTACAGCCGGTAGCCGGCTCCGCCGCAGGCCGCGGCGATGAGGGTGGCGCCGGCGGCGAGGGCCGGGACCGAGTCGGTGAAGCTGCCTCCCGCGCCGGCCTCGACTCCGTGCTGGACGGTGGCCGGGTCGCAGCCGTCGGTGTAGGGAGCCGACCGGCCGTCGGCGTTGCCACAGGCGTGACCGGCAAGGCAGGGCTCGTTGTGTCCCTGCGTGCACCCCCCGGCCGCCGTCGGCACAGGCTCCGGCGTCGGGGCAGTCACGGCCGCCCCGCGACACCGATCGGCATCACTGCACGGCGTCCGGCTGGGGCACGCCTCTCCCGGCTTGCACGCGGAGCCGCCCAGGCACACCTCCCCCGGCTTACACGCGGAGCCGCCCAGGCACACCTCCCCCGGCTTACACGCGGAGCCGCCCAGGCACACCTCCCCCGGCTTACACGCGGAGCCGCCCGGACACGCCTCCCCCGGCTTACACGCGGAGCCGCCCGGACACGCCTCCCCCGGCTTACACGTCGCGCCGCCCAGGCAGACCTCCCCCGGCTTACACGTCGCGCCGCCCGGGCACGCCTGCCCCGCACCGCACCCCGTGACGTCGGGGCGCGGGCAGGGCTCGGGGCTGTGGCAGCCGCCGCTGTCCTGACAGGGGCCGCCGGACGGGCAGGGGGCGGGGCTGTCGTGGGACGCGCCGCACTGCTGTGGGGCGGCGCACGGGCTGGGGACGCCCGTCGGCGCGGCGGTGAGGGCCGGGGACGGGGGGTCGGCGGCGGAGGCGGCGGGCCCGGCCAGGGCGAACACGGCACCGGCGAAGAAGGCGACGGACAGGGCACGAGCGGTGCGGCGCATGGAACGGGCTCCTCGGCGGGCACGGCGGATCGGTCGGTGACGGGGGTACGCCGGAGTCCGGTTACGGGCGGTACATCGGGC
Source organism: Streptomyces sp. NPDC001852 (assembly GCF_042891825.1). Classification (NCBI taxonomy): domain Bacteria; kingdom Bacillati; phylum Actinomycetota; class Actinomycetes; order Kitasatosporales; family Streptomycetaceae; genus Streptomyces; species Streptomyces sp. NPDC001852. The sequence goes on along the minus strand of NZ_JBIATN010000038.1, from coordinate 9,040 downwards.
ACCGGTACGGCGGCGCGGGGCCCTGCCCGCACGGCGGCGCGGGGCGTGCCCTCGCTGCCATGACAGCCCGCGCGGCGGCGCGGCGCGCGCGGCCGGACCCCATTCGCGGGACGGGGACGCCCGGCCGGGTGACAAACAGCCGGCGCGCGGTTTCCGGCACCGCCTGCTGCGCCCGGCTCCACGGACGCCACCGCGGCGGCCGTGTCGCGGCCGTGTCCATGTCCGACACCTACCTGGCCGTTCCATGCCTGCGGCGCCCTGCCGTTCCATGCCTGCGCTCACCCGGCGGTTCCGGCGCCCACCGCTCGCCCCCGCCGTTCCAGCACCCGCCACCCACCCGGCCCTCTCCGTCCGCCGATGCCCAGGGAGGTTTTCCGTCCCCTGTGCCGGTGACTCGGTATGCGCTGACCGGATCGTCCGCTTCGTACGCACCGCCTGCGTACGCATCGCACGCTCACTCACCGCACCGGGGAGGTCCTCCATGAGCACCAAGGTCGCCGACCACGTCCTCGAGCGCCTGCGCGCCTGGGGTGTGGAAGAGGTCTTCGGCTATCCGGGTGACGGCATCAACGGGCTGCTCGCCGCGTGGGGCCGGGCCGAGGACAGGCCGCGGTTCATCCAGTCCCGGCACGAGGAGATGTCCGCGTTCGAGGCGGTCGGGTACGCGAAGTTCGGCGGCCGTGTCGGGGTGTGCGCGGCGACGTCGGGACCGGGCGCGATCCACCTGCTCAACGGTCTGTACGACGCCAAGCTCGACCACGTGCCGGTGCTGGCCATCGTCGGCCAGACCAACCGGTCCGCGATGGGCGGTTCCTACCAGCAGGAAGTCGATCTGCACACGCTGTTCAAGGACGTCGCCTCGGACTTCCTGGAGACGGTCACGGTGCCCGAGCAGCTGCCGAACGTGCTGGACCGGGCTATGCGCACCGCCTACGCCCGGCGCTGCCCCACCGCCCTGATCATCCCCGCCGACGTCCAGGAACTGGACTACTCGCCGCCGACGCACGAGTTCAAGATGGTGCCCTCCAGCATGGGCATGAGCGAGTACACCATGACCCCGACCGACGAGGCGCTGCGCCGGGCGGCGGACGTGCTGAACGCGGGCGAGAAGGTGGCGATCCTGGTGGGCCAGGGCGCGGCCGGCGCGGTCGCGGAGGTGCAGGAGATCGCCGAGCTGCTCGGCGCGGGGGTGGCGAAGGCGCTGCTCGGCAAGGACGTGCTCAGTGACGAACTGCCGTACGTCACCGGGCCGATCGGGCTGCTGGGGAGCCGGCCGTCGTACGAGCTGATGCGGGACTGCGACACCCTGCTGACGATCGGGTCGTCGTTCCCGTACACGCAGTTCATGCCGGACTTCGGCAAGGCGCGCGGGGTGCAGATCGACATCGACGCGCACATGATCGGGATGCGCTTCCCGTACGAGGTGAACCTCGTCGGGGACGCGCAGGCGACGCTGCGCCGGCTGATCCCGCTGCTGGACGGCGACCGGGGCGGGCGCGAGTGGCAGGACACGGTGTGCGCGAACGTACGGCGCTGGCACGAGGTGATGGAGCGGCGGGCCGGTCTGTCGGCCGATCCGATCAACCCGGAGTACGTGGCCCGGGCGCTGGATCCACTGCTGCCGGAGAACGCGATCCTGACCTCCGACTCCGGTTCGGTCGCCAACTGGTACGCGCGGCACATCACGATGCGGCCGGGCATGCGCGGTTCGCTGTCCGGGACGCTGGCGACGATGGGGCCGGGTGTGCCGTACGCGATCGGCGCGAAGTTCGCGCATCCGGACCGGCCGGTGTTCGCGCTGGTCGGTGATGGCGCGATGCAGATGAACGGCCTGGCGGAGATGATCACGGCGGCGAAGTACCGGGACCGCTGGTCGGATCCGCGGCTGGTGGTGGGCGTGTGGAACAACCAGGACCTGAACCAGGTGACCTGGGAGATGCGCGCCATGGAGGGCGCCCCGTCGTTCCTGCCGTCGCAGGCGATCCCGGACGTGCAGTACGCGGCGTTCGCCCGCTCGCTGGGTCTGACCGGCGTCCGGGTGGAGAAGCCGGGGGACGTGGAGGCGGGCTGGCGTGCGGCTCTCGAGGCCGACGGGCCGTGCGTGATCGAGTTCCTCACCGATCCCGCCGTACCGCCGATCCCGCCGCACGCGAGCTGGGAGCAGATGGAGGCGACGGCGGCGTCGATCCTGAAGGGGGATGCCGACCGGGGATCGATGGTCAAGCAGGGCCTGAAGGCCAAGGTGCAGGAGTTCCTGCCCGGCAGGAACAAGAGCTAGCCCACTGTGGACCTGATCGAAGCCGGGGCCAGTGGCCGGGAGGGGCCCGGCGGTTCGGGGTGGCCCGGATGCCGGCGAACCGGTGGCGGCGGGCGATGGCTTCAGGAGGGTGACGGGCCCCGCTTCCAGGGGCACCGGCGGTGCCGTTGCACGCTCCACGCGGGACGACTGCGTGCGTTGGAGGCGGTGTCGCATGCCGGCCCGGCCGCCTCCTGCTCGCCTGACCGGTGCCGGACGGTGGCGAGGATCGCCGCCTGGAGGGCCGAGCAATGGCCGGCGTACCACCCGGTCGACAGCCTCTCGGGCTCACCCGGTACGGCTGTCGGGCCGTGGCTTGAGGACTTGTTCCGTCCAGACGGTCTTGCCGTCGGCGCTGTAGCGAGTTCCCCAGCGCTGCGCGAGTTGCGAGCAGATGAAGAGGCCGCGTCCGCCTTCGTCCACGGTGCGCCCGTGGCGCAGGTGCGGTGCCTAGCTGCTGCTGTCGTGGACCTCGCAGGTGAGGGCGCGGTCCTTGATGATCCGCAGGAGTAGGGGCGGGGCTCCGTACCGTACGGCGTTGGTGACCAGTTCACTGACGATCACTTCGGTCGCGTAGGCGGTGTCGTCGTCCACTTCCCATGCGCTGAGCCGGCGTTGAGCATGTGCGCGCGCGGTCCCGGCCGCTGACCGGTGGTGGTCGAGATGCCAGGTACCGACGTGGTCGGCGGCCAGGCCGTAGGTGCGTGCGAGGAGGAGGACGCGGTCGCCCGGGCGCGGATGGTCATGGAGCCGGTAGAGGACGTCGTCGCATATCTCCTCCAGGGGCCGGCCGGAGGCGGTGAGTCCCTGCCCGAGCGGGCCGGGGTCGCCGGGGAGAACAGCGCGGTAGCCGGGCAGCAGGGAGTTGGTGTGGAAGGCCAGGACACTGCTCTCGGCCAGCGGGAGGGTGCCCTGGGCGAAAGGTGGCCCCTCGGCGCTGCCCAGAGGCGGTCCGTCGGGCAGTCCGGCAACCCCGTCGTGTCGCAGCAGTGGCCGAACCCGCAGGTCGCCAGTGGCCACGCGGCCGCCGGCGTCGTGAAGCACCATCTCCTCGGGCAATGGCCCTGTAGCCGGAGCAGTCGCATCTGCAAGCCGGGACAACAGTGACGTGACCGACCTCCCGACCACCTCATCCGCCGGCCGCCCCAGCAACGTCTCCGCCTGGCTGCTCCACCGCAGCATGACGCCCGCACCGTCCACGACCATCAGCGGAACGCCTGCCATCCCAACCACCTCCACCTCCCAGCCTGCCCCTGCCAGCAGGGGCCCGCCTCGGCGGGACAGCCGTGTCATCCGCACCAAGCGTTGCCGCCGGTACGACCGGGAGGTCGCGCATCTTCGGCTCCGGTTCCCGTGGTTCGGCTCCGTGGCCGGGCACTGACGTGCCGGGGGCTCGTATCACTCCGGCGGAGCAGTGCGTGATGCGCCACCACTGTGACGCGTGTTGCATGGCAGGGAGGAAGCGTCAGTACGAGGGTGCCGTCGTGAGGACCCCGGGTGGCCTGCCAGCGCCGCCTCAACGAGGAGATGCGTCGATGGAGATACCCGGGCTCACCCACAGTCGTCGCCACTTTCTTGGCGCCGCTGCCGCCGCCGCTGCGGCGACGGCGCAGTTCGGAATGGCCGGCAGCGCGCGGTCCGATTCGGAAGGACACGTGACTCACCCCGCAGACAACTCCGTCACACGCACATCATTCGGTCCCGTGAAACAGATCAACGCCGGCGATCTGAACGTGGGGTATGTCGAGGCCGGACCTGCGCACGGGCAGCCGGTCATACTTCTGCATGGCTGGCCCTACGACATTCACAGCTACGTCGCGGTCGCGCCTTTGCTCGCGGCGAAGGGATACAGGGTGGTTGTCCCTTATCTGCGAGGTCACGGCACGACGCGATTCCTTTCAAGCAGCACGCCCAGGAATGCCCAACAGTCGGCGTTCGCCGTTGACATCATCGCCCTGATGGACGCGCTCAGGATCGAGAGGGCCATCCTCGCCGGATATGACTGGGGATCACGGACTGGTGACATCATCGCGGCCCTCTGGCCAGAGCGTTGCAAGGCGCTGATATCCGTGACCGGCTACCTGATCGTGAATGTCCAAGCCAATAAGATGCCGTCGCCGCCGAAGAGCGAATGGGCCTGGTGGTATCAATACTACTTCGCCACCGAAAGAGGCGTGCTCGGCCTCGAGAAGTACCGACACGACTTGGCCGAACTGGTGTGGCGGTTCAACTCTCCGACATGGAATTTCAGCGAAGCCACCTTCGACCGCACGGCAGCGGCCTTCCAGAACCCGGATTACGTCAGCATCGTGATCGACAATTATCGCTGGCGGCTTGGCCTCACAAAAGGTGAGCCCCGGTACGACGCCCTCGAAAAGCGTCTTGCCACCGCACCCGTCATCGGGGTGCCTACGATCACCATAGACGGAGCGCACGACCCGTTCACCCCGCCGGGAAACGGATCGGCTTATCGTAAGAAATTCACGGGAAAGTACGCACACCGGACCCTGCCCGTAGGACACAACGTTCCACAGGAGGCCCCGCAGGCCTTCGCGGCGGCTGTCGTAGAAGTCGATGGATTGTGAGCGCGTTGACGCCGAAGTCCAGGCCCCCCGAGGTACCGACGGCCACCTGGGCGGCGCGTGCGACCGAATCCTCGTCGCCGACGTCACACTGGACGTAGCGGGACGCACCGCCGGCCTGGTCGATCACGCGTACGGTCTCTTCGAGTGTCGCCACCGTACGTCCGCGACGGTCACGGTGCAGCCCGCTGCGGCCAGGGCGAGTGCGCAGGCCCGGCCGATTCCTGTGCCGCCGTCGGTGACAGGTGCCGTAGTGCTTTCGAATTCCTGTTCCATATGTCTGTCTGTTCCTTAAGACGGGCCGCCCTGATCTCCTCAGGGCGGCCGGTCGCCGGGTCGTTCGGTGGGAGGAATGGTGGGGCGGCGCCGTCGGACGGCTGTCGCGGCGGTCGCGGGCACGCCGAGGGAGATCTGCCGCCGGGGGGTGCGCCGTAACGGGTTTCACCATTTCACCAGGTCTGATCGGCAGCGCGTACGAGGACCTCGTTGACCGACACCCGGCGGTCGCGCGTGACGACGAAGGCGACCGCGTCGGCGATGTCCTCGGGACGCAGCATCTCCATCCCGGCCAGCTGCTGGTCCAGTGACGCCCTGATCTCGTCCCGCGTGTGGGTGACGAACTCGGTGTCCACCGTCCCCGGTTCGACCACGCTCACGCGCACTCGCTGTCGCATGACCTCCTGGCGCAGGGCCTCGGTGAACCCGTTCACGCCGAACTTCGTCATGCTGTAGACCGCCGTGCCCGGCCGGGCCACACGCCCGGCGGTGGAGCTGATGTTGACCAGGTCGGCGACGCGGCGAGGGGAGTCCTCAGCGGCGCGCAGCAGATGCGGCAGCGCCGCGTGGGTGACATGCAGCAGGCCCCGCAGGTTCACCGTCAGCATGCGCTCCCATTCCTGGGCCGGGGCGTTCAGGACCGGTCCGGGCATGCCCACTCCGGCGTTGTTCACCAGGACGTCCAGGCGGCCGAGTTGTGCCACCACACGTTCAACCGCGGCCGCCGCCCGGTCCTGTTCCGTGATGTCGGCCTCCACCGCGAGCGCCGTCCCGCCCTCGGCGCGGATCTTCTCGGCGAGCTCTTCGAGCCGGTCACGGCGCCGGGCGACGAGCGCGACGGCAGCGCCCTCCGCGGCCAGGCTCAGGGCGGTCGCCGCGCCGATGCCGCTGCTGGCGCCGGTCACCAGAGCAACGGTGTCCTGCAGACGTGTGGACATGACTGTCTCCTTGGTTCAGGTCGAGTTGATGCGAACCGAGTCGGATCGGAACGAGTTGAACGGGGTCGGAACGGATTCGAGCCGGTGACTTCACGGACGGAAGATCCGGGCAAGCGGTGGCTCGGGCATGAAGGGCCACGCGGCGGTGTCACGGACGTGTTCGGTCAGGGTGCTGCGGCGAGCACCGAGGGCCTCACTCGGCCCGCTGCGGCGCCGCACGGTCCCTGCGGACACTGTGCTCGGTGCCGGGGTCGAGGGGTGGAGTCGCGACGGGGTCGTAGGTCCGGCCGGAAGGCGTGGTGGGGGATCGCCCGGGAAGCATGCCGGGCGCGGCGGTGCTCGTGGTGGTGGCGGGTGACGGCGTCGTCAGACCTTCGCGGCGGCGGCCTCGACCATGTCGAGGGAGATCCGCCACAGGCGGGCCGCGCTCCGCGGGTCCACGGCGTGAGCGGCCACTCCCCGGCGCACACCGGGCCGGTGCGGGCCGGCCTCGTTGCAGTCCTCGAAGTACCGGCCGGTCACACCCTCGACCAACGGGGAGGCGGCGAGCAGCACCGAGGTCGCCGCACCCTGCTCGATGTCCTTCCAGGACACGTCGGTGCTGGTGGCATCGAACGAGGACGGGCTGTTGGAGATGTCCCCGATGTGGCGGCCGAGCCGGGTGCTGGTGATGCGGCCCGGATTCAGGGCGTTGACCGTGATCGAGTCGGACGCCCAGCGGCTGCCCGCCTCGACCGCGAACAGAACGTTGGCGGTCTTGGACTGACTGTAGGCCGCCCAGGGGTCGTAAGGGTGCCGTTCGAAGTGGATGTCGTCGAAGAGCACGTCGCCGTTTACGTGGCCGACCGAGCTCACGGCGACCACGCGTGCGCCGCGGGCCGCCGCCAGGGCGCCGTGCAGGCCGGCGGCGAGGGCGAAGTGGCCGAGGTGGTTGGTGGCGAACTGCGTCTCCCAGCCCTCCTTCGTCCGCTCCAGCGGCGAAGCCATCACGCCGGCGTTGAGGACCAGGATGTGCAGTGGTCCTTGCCATGCTTCCAGGAAGGCGCGCACGGAGGCCTGGTCGGCGAGGTCGAGCAGCGCGGCGCGCACCGTTCCCGGGCCGCCTGCCGGCGTGATCTCCTCGGCGGCCGTCGCGCCCGTGGCCAGGTCGCGTACGCCGATGGTCACCTCGGCGCCGGCGGCGGCGAGGATGCGCGCGGTCTCCCGTCCGATACCGGAGGCGCCCCCGGTGACGATGGCTCGCCGGCCGCTCAGGTCGATGCCGGCCAGTATCTCGGCGGCTGTCGTCTGTGCGCCGAACGGGGTCGTGACGAGGTTGTCGGGCATGGGATTCTCCAGCAAGAGGGTGGAATGGTGCGTTCGAGTACACGGCCGGTGGCGCGGGGGCAGGGGCCGTCGTACCCTCATATCCGGAACTGGTTCCGGTTCGCCTTCGAGACTAAGCGGAACCGGTTCCGGTTGCAAGTGTGGCAGGAAGGGAGTCGAAAGTGACTGGCCACGAGGGGGACACGGTGCGGCCCCGCAGGCCGCTGCGCGCGGACGCGCAGCGCAATGAGGACCGGCTGCTGGAGGCGGCAGCGGCCGCCTTCGCCCGCGAGGGGGCCGGCGCTTCGGTCAAGGACATCGCCCGCGTGGCCGGCGTCGGCGTCGGCACGCTCTACCGCCGGTTCCCGTCCAAGGAACTGCTGATCGAGGCGGTCTATCGGCAAGAAGTACAGCGCCTGTGCGAGGTGGCACCGCACCTCACCGCCACGCGGTCACCGGTGGACGCTCTGCGGACCTGGATGGAGCGATTCATCGACTTCATGGCTGCCAAGCAGGGCATGGCCGACGCGCTGGCCGTGGTGCTGACCGACGAGAGCGAGCGTCTGCAGACCCGGGCCCTGCTCGCCGACGCCATCGCCCACCTCCTCACCGCCGCACAAGCCGAGTCCGCGGCGCGGCCGGGCGTCGATGCCCGGGATGTACTGATGGCCCTCGGCGGAATCAGCCTCATGGCCGCCAGTGAGGAGCAGCGCGACCTGGCCACCAGGCTCATCGACCTGCTCCTGCACGGCATCGTGAGGAACTGACGCGATCAGGCGGCCGCCGGGCAGGTCGCCCTCAGATTCGCCAGGCGTGGAGCGCGCCTCTCGACCGCTGCCCTTTCGCGGGATCGCCCGTCGCCCCATTCCCGCCTTCGCCCGATGCAGCCGGTCCTGGTCCGGGCATACGACGCCTCTCCTTCGCGCACACGGGCACGCGAGATCGCTGCGCGGGGGAGGCTGTGGTGGGGGTCATGGCGGCGGCATCCGGGCTGAGGCCCGCGACGGCCGGCGGTGCTCTCACCGTTGCCTTCCAGTTCAACTACCCACGGGAAGTCGCGCAGTCCGTCGGCCGGTAGTTAGCCTGAACTCAGACCCTGGCACCCACGAGGCGTCTATCGCGATGTGCGGCGGGCCCGCCGGGCGGCGCAGGTGCCGGCACCGCCCGGGTGGGGACGCCAGCCTCAGACCTCCATATTCCGCCGGCCCGGAGCCATTCAGACCTCCGCTGGTTCCGATCGAGGCGCGCTCTCGCCTGACTTTCGTGGCGATGGCCGCACCTGCTGTCTGTGTGACGGGCTTCGCACGTCCGCGTCCCCGGCTCCTCTTCGACCGCCGCGGCATGGAGCGTGTCGACGCAGTCACCCCGGTCAGAACCGGCTCGGCATGCGCACACAGGGAGCTTCCCATGACCGAGAGCCACGTGCAGACCCCGGCGACGCCGAGCGTCCTCGTCGATCCGCTGCGCAATCGCGGCGTGGCCTTCACGCCCGAGGAAAGGGACGCGCTCGGCCTCACCGGGCGCCTGCCCTCGGGAGTACTCACGCTCGAGCGGCAGGCACAACGTGCCTACCAGCAGATGCGGGCTCAGGACAGCGATCTCGCCAAGAACGTGTATCTGGAACAGCTGCATGATCGCAACGA
>NZ_JBIATN010000037.1:0-82497 GCF_042891825.1 Streptomyces sp. NPDC001852 | reverse complement strand
GTCAAGGAGTACAAGGCCGAGCTGATGCACCCGTACTACGCGGCCGAGCGCGGCCTCGTGGACGACGTCATCGACCCCGCCGAGACCCGCGAGGTGCTCATCCGTTCGCTGGCCATGCTGCACCGCAAACACGCCGAGCTGCCCTCCCGCAAGCACGGCAACCCCCCGCAGTAGCCCCATCGGATCAAACCTGTCGGTCTGTTTACTGCTTGTCTCATGGTGGTAAGCGGTCTGTTCATCGCAGGGGCCGAGCGTGGGTCGCCCCCTCCTGTGGGGCGCGCCCCGGTCCGAGGTGGTCGTGACGAGACGTCAACAGTGCTGTATTTTCAGAAGAGTTGCAGGTGAGTGGCGGTCTTCAAGGTCTGCTGCACTGTCGCTTGAAAGTTGTTAAAAACAGAACGTACGGTCTGCTATTGACATACCGTACGCGCTGTTTTTAAATCGTGTAGTGCCAGCAGCGCATGTGGACTAGGGGAGACGGCGTGGACATCGACGTACTGGGCGCACTGGACGTGAGGGAGAACGGGGTGTCCGTGGCCCCGACGGCGCCGAAGCCACGCCAGGTCCTGGCGCTGTTGGCGTTGCACGCGGACCGGGTGGTGCCGGTCGCCTCGCTCATCGAGGAACTGTGGTCGGGCCGGCCACCGCGCAGCGCGCGCACCACCCTGCAGACCTACGTGCTGCAACTGCGCGAACTCATCGCGGCGGCGCTCGCCCACGACACCGCGGAGCAACCCGGTGACCGGAGCGAACGCCGTACCGCCAAGGACGTGCTGCTCACCCTGCCGGGCGGATACCTGCTCTCCTCCGACGGCGGCACCAGTGACGTCCGCGAGTTCGAACGGCTGGCGGGACAGGGCTACCGGGCCATGGACGCCGGTGACTTCGCGGGTGCCTCGCGCACCCTCGCCGCCGCCCTGGACCTGTGGTCGGGATCCGCCTTCGCGGACGTGCAGACCGGGGTGCAGCTCGCCATGGAGGCCAAGCGTCTCGACGAGAGTCGGCTGTGCGCCCTCGACCAGCGCATCGAGGCGGACCTGCGGCTCGGGCGGCACCGCGAAGTGCTCGCCGAGCTGACCGTCCTGACGAGCCGTTACCGCACCCACGAGAACCTGCACGCCCAGTTCATGCTCGCGCTCTACCGCTCCGGGCGCCGCGGCGAGGCGCTCGCCGTCTACCAGCAGCTGCGCACCACCCTCGGCCGCGACCTGGGGCTGGAGCCGTCACCGCGGCTGCGCCGGCTCCAGCACTCGATCCTGATGGCCGCGCCCGAGACCACGCAGGGCCCCGCGGCGCCCGCCCCGGCCCCCCGAGCCACGCCCGCGCCGCACGCCGGACCCCTGACACCGACCCACTGACCCTCCGGCACGGGGGCCGATCCTTGGAGGCATCCACCATGACCAGTGAGCCGACGGCACCCCTCGGTGCCCCCGGCGACATCCTCGCCGAGCTCACGGCCGTGCTGGCCGGCGTGGTCCACGTGGACCCCGACCGCGTCGACCCCGAACAGCCCTTCCCCGTGCTCGGCCTGGACTCCCTGCTCACCGTCGAGTTCGTCGCGGAGGTCAGCCGGCACTTCGGCGTCCGGATCGCCGCCGCGGCGCTCTACGAGCACCCCACACCGGCCCTGCTCGCCCGCCATGTGGCAGCCGCCCGCGGGGGAGCCGACGAGCCTCCCGCCGTCCAGGACCCCGGGGCCTCCGCCGCGGTCCTCCAGGTGCTGCGCGAGCAACTGGCGCGGATCCTGCACTGCGACCCCTGGGAGATCGAAGGCGGTGCCGCCTTCGCCGAGCTGGGCATCGACTCCGTCCTGGCCGCCGAGTTCGCCGCCGGCGTCAACCGCGCCTACGGCCTGACCGAAGGCCCCGTCACCGTCCACGAGCATCCGAGCCTCGCCGCCATGGCGTCCTACGTCGCCTCCCGCACCCGGGGCACGGTGATCCCGGCGGCGCCGGGCGCCGGCAGTGCCGTACCGGCGAGGGCGGAGCGGAGGCGGGAGCCGGTCACCACGGCAGCGAAGCGGCCCCCGTTGTCCCAGGACGAGGTGGTCGCGCTGCTCGACGCGGTGCGCGGCGAGAGGATCGGCGTCGACGAGGCCGCCCGGCTCCTGGCGGATGGATGAAGCGGCACCATGACGATCACCGCACCGGAGCCCCTCAGCGCCGGGCCCGCACCGCTCGAGGAGACGGCGGCCCCGGTGAAGCTGTGGCTGTGCCCCAACGACGCCCTCCCGCCGGCCCTCGCCGGGGTCCTGGCCTCGCACTGGCTCGACGAGCGTGAACACAAGACCGCGGCGCGTTTCCTCTTCGAACGCGACCGGCGGCAGTACCTGGTCGCCCACACCCTGGTCCGCCGGGCGCTGGCGCTGGAGGCCGGCCTCGCCGAGGCCGAACTGGTCATCTGGCGCTCCTCGCGCGGGCGGCCCTTCCTGCAGCCGCTGCCCGGCGGCCTGCCGCGCGGCGGCGACCACCTGGACTTCAACCTCTCCCACGCGGGCGGCTACAGCCTGCTCGGCATCGTCCGCAGGCACCGCATCGGGGTCGACGTCGAGGGCCTCGGCCGGGACGCGCAGGCCCTGGAGACCATCCTGACCACCTTCACCCCCGAGGAGCAGCGGTGGGTGGCCGGCGCGGCCCAGGGACGGGAGCGGGACCGGCGGGTGCTCAGGCTGTGGACCCTGAAGGAGGCGTACTCCAAGGCCCGCGGACTGGGCCTCGGACTGCCCTTCGACGAGTTCTGCTTCACCCTGGCCGACGACCGGGGCGTGCTCGCCTTCCGGCCGCCCACCGACGATCTGGCCGGGCGCTGGCGGTTCCTGGAGCTGGAGCCGGTGCCGGACGTGCTGGCCGCCGTAGCCGTACCCGCGGACGAACACGGCGCCCCGCTGCTCGAGCTGCACCACGGGTTCCCCTGGGGCCGGGCCGCGCCGCACACCATCGCCCTGCCCGAGCCCGTGGGCGCGACACATGGGTAGGTCCTGTCGTCGGTGTTCTGCCCACCAGGAGCGCGGAACACCGACGACAGGACCTGTGTGCTCAGTGGCCGGGCGCGGACGTCAGGCGCAGGGCCTGCGTCACGTCGTGGGTCACCGCCCGGGCCACGGCGTCGAGGTCGTCCTGGAAGTAGAAGTGGCCGCCCGCGAAGACGTGCGTCGCCGGCCGCCGGGCACAGTGCCCGCTCCAGCGTTCCAGCGCGGCCAGGCCCACCACCGCGTCCTCGGCGCCGCCGAACAGGGACACCGGCACCGGCAGCGGTTCGGCGGCGGGCGCCGGACGCCAGCTCTCCACCAGCTGCAGGTCGGCGCGGATGACCGGCGCGAAGTGCCGCCACAGGCCGGGGTGGTCGAGCACCTTCGGCGGGGTGCCGCCCAGCTGGGCGACCCGGCGCCGCAGCTCCTCGTCGGACAGCTCCCGGGCACTCACCCGTACGGGCGGGCCGTACGGGCGGGGCGCACCGCAGGCCGACAGGCCCAGCCACACCGGAGGGCGGCCCCGCGCCGTCAGCCTGCGGGCGAGTTCGTGGGCCACCAGGGCGCCCATGCTGTGGCCGAACAGCGCGAACGGCGCCCCGCAGGCGTTCAGTTCGGGGATCAGCCGGTCGAGGTGGTGAGCCACCAGGGCGTCGCCGTCCCTCAGCGGCGGCTGCCCCATCAGCGTGCCGTGGCCGGGCGCGTCCCGTGCCGCCACCCGCCAGTCGGCCGGGAAGCGGGCCGGCCAGTTCTGGTACATCAGCCCTGAGCCGCCCGCGTGCGGAAAGAGGAAGAGGCGCACCGCGGGGACCGTCGCCGGCGCGTCGGCCGGGGCGGCGGAACCGGGGGCTCGCATCGCGTCTCCGTTCACTTCGACGGGCGGGAAAAGGATCGCAGACCCGCAAGGTTATCCGTCGTCCCGAATTCCACACCGGAATCGATAGTTCATTTCCAGCATTGGTACATGTGTTCTTGAGTGCCTTATCTGCATTGCGCAACACCCCACTTGGAGCGCCACTGGAGGACCGCTACAGAAAATCGCTCGGGGGGCATGGACACGGCTAGCGTGCGTAGTGGCGGAGAATTTTGGCCACCAAAAGGAACTCGACAAGGAACTCGACGAGGTGGGGAGGCCACCGATGCAGATTCAGGTTCTGGGTCCGTTGAGTGCCGAGGTCAACGGGGGATCGATCGTTCCGACGGCCGGTAAGCCGCGACAGATTCTGTCGCTGCTGGCGCTCTATCCCGGGCGGGTCATGCCCGTTCCCACGCTCATGGAGGAACTCTGGGGAACCGAACCCCCGGCGAGCGCGCTGACGACCCTGCAGACCTACATACTCCAACTGCGCAGGCGGCTCGGTACGGCCATGGGCCCGGGCGCTCCGACCGGGGCGAAGGACGTTCTCGCCACCCGGCACGGCGGATACCTGCTGCAGATCGACAAGAGCTGTGTCGACGTGCACCGCTACGAGGAACTGGTCAGGCAGGGACAGTCCGCGTTCGAGGCGGGGGACAACGAGGCGTCCGCGGCGCAGTTCCGCGCGTCACTCGACCTGTGGACCGGCGCACCGCTGGTCGACGTGAAACTCGGGCCGGTCCTCGACATCGAGGTGATGCGGCTTCAGGAGAGCCGGCTGGTGACCGTGGAGCGGCGCATCGACGCCGATCTGCGGCTCGGCCGCCATGCGGAGCTGATCGCGGAGCTGACTGAGCTGACCGCCCGCCATCCGCATCACGAGGGCCTGCACTCGCAGGCCATGGTGGCGATGTACCGGTCGGGCCGGCAGGCCACCGCGCTGGAGGTCTACCGCAGGCTGCGCATGCGGCTCATCGACGAACTCGGCGTGGAACCCTCGCCGCAACTGCAGCGCATGCACCAGGCCATGCTGGCCGTCGATCCGCAGCTGGACGTGCTCGCGGGGCCGCGCCGTACGTCGACGTTCGACCTGTTCGCGGCGTGACGGGCGGCACCACCCGGACCGCGGAACACGGCACGCCGCACCCGCCACGCCACGGAACAACACAGCACACAACAGCACCGAACCGCCGAACCGCCATCCGGGGACGGCGGCTTCGGCGTGTTCCCGCAGGGGCTCAGACGGCCGCCTGCAACCGGGTCACCGTCTCCCACAGGACCGCCGGAGTGGCGAAGGTGTCCAGGGAGAGGGCCTCGTCCACGAAACGGATGTCGTAGGCGCTCTCCAGCGAGCCCAGCAGCTCCACCGCGCCCAGCGAGTCCAGACCCGAGACCCTGAGGTCCGTGTCGGCCTCCAGCGGTTCGTCCGCGTCGAGGAACGGCAGGTAGTCACGCAGGAGTTCCTCGAACTTCTTGTCCCAAGCCATTGCTGACCTCACCCTTTTGTATGTCGTCGGTGCCTCGATGGAATACTGGTCGTGTCGGCAGGGGGAACCCGTTAGTCACCCCTAACCAGGTGGCCGGCCGTCGTGGGCGGGCCGTCGGGGGACAGGTCGAACGGCAGATCCCCGCGCCCGCTGATCTGGAGCTTGCGGTACACCTTCGTCAGGTGCTGCTCGACCGTGCTGACGGTGAGATAGAGCTTCGCGGAGATCTCCCGGTTGGTCAGTCCCTGCGCCGCGAGCGTCGCCACCCGCTGTTCGGAACTGCTCAGCCTGCTCTCCAGCCGCTCCGGTCCGGGCCGCTCGGCGCGGTCCGGAGCGGGTTCGCTGAGCGGGGCGTCGGGCAGGATCTCCTTGCACAGCGCGGTCGCGCCGCACTCCTTCGCCAGGTTCCACGCCGCCCTGATCGTCGCCGTCCCCTTCACCGACGCGCCCGCGTCCGACTGCCGGGCCCGGCCGAGGTCGGCCATCGCGTGGGCGGTGGCCAGCCGGTCCCCGGAGCGGTGGAGTTCGTTCACCGCCTGCTCCAGCAGCGAGATCCGCTGCCGTGCCGGTCCGGTGGTCAGCGCCCGCTGGTGCAGCGAGACCCCGCGCACCCAGGGCCGGCGCGCGTCCGGCAGCGCCAGCTGCTGCAGCACCAGCCGCTCGGCCTGCTGGGACTTGCCCAGCCGCAGCAGCGCCTGGGCGGCCTCGGTGCGCCACGGCAGGCAGGCGGGCCGGTCGATGCCCTGGTCCTGCATGATCCGGCCGATGGTGAGGAAGTCGGTGAGGGCGGCCTGCGGCTGGTTGCCCGTCAGGTGGTGCAGTCCGCGGGCGTGCAGGAAGGAGAGCCCGTCCAGGCTGTCCAGCAGGACCGCGGGCACCGGCCGGTCGCACAGCCGGGAGGCCTCGGTGTAGTGGCCCATGGCGCTGTGGGCGCGGATCAGCACCGCCGTCGCCGCGTACGGCAGGGCCCCGCCGCTGCGCTCCGGCAGCGCCCGAAGGGCCCGGTCGGCGTAGGTGCGGGCCTCGGACAGGTCGCCGATGCGCAGCAGCGCCTGCGCGTGCAGTGTGGCGAACACCGCGGCCCAGCCGGGCGCGTCACGCCGTTCCGCGTCCTCCAGCAGGGTGCGGCTCCAGGGGACGGCCCGCTCGGGATGGTCGGACAGCAGCAGCGAGCGCAGCGCCTGCACGATCGGCGTCATCGTCGCCTCGGCCGGACTGGCCGAGCGCAGCAGGCGTTCGGCGGCGGAACCGGCGTCGATCACCATGTCCAGCGGCGAGGCGCCCGGCTCCTCGCCCTCGGGGCCACCGTCGCCGAGCAGGCGCGCCGCGTCGGTGAGCCGGCCCTGCAGCAGGAGCAACTGGGACAGCGGCTGGGCGCCCTCGCCGTCGAGGCGGCCCTCGCGCAGCGCGGCGAGCGGGCCGGTGACCAGCCGCTCGGCGGCGGCCGGGTCGAAACGCCAGGTGACCTGCGCGAGCCGGATCGCCACAGCGTCCCGGCGCACGTCGTCGGCGCACAGCCGGTGGGCCGCCTCCAGGAGGCCGAGCGCGCCGCGCCCGTCGTCCTCGGCGAGCCGGCTCTCGGCCGCGTCGCACAGCAGTTCCGTCTCCTCGCCGGTGGCGGACCGGGCGGTACCGGCCAGGGCGGCGGCGGACAGCAGGTGCCCGGCCGCCTCCACCGCCGGGCGGCCCTGGCGGTGCAGCAGCAGGGCCGCCCGGCGGTGCAGGGCGGCCAGGTCGGCGGGGGAGAGGGCGCCGCGGAGCGCATCGCACACGGCGGGCTGCGCGCAGCCGGCGTCGTCCAGCAGTCCCGCGCCGTGCAGGCCCGCCAGGGCCTGCCGTACGGCGGGCGGCGCGACGCCGGCCAGCTCCGCGAGCCGCTCCGGCGTGGCGGCCTCGCCCAGCAGCGCGGCGGCCCGGGCGACCGCCGCCGCGGTGGCGCCCGCGCGGTGCAGACAGGCGTGGACGGCCTGGACGAAGGGGCCGTCGACGTCGGGGACCGGGCCGGCCGTGCAGCCGTTGGTCGCGGCACCGGCCGGGCCGGTCCCGTCCGGGGTGCGCGGTGCGGGCGCCGCCGGCCGGGCCCGGTCGCCGGCGGTACGGCGGAGGCCGGCCGGCACCGGATGCCGGGTGCCGTGCTGGGCAGGCGCCGTCGGTCCGGGGCGGGAGGCGGCGGGGCCCGCGGGGGTCGTCAGCGCGTGCTCCTCCAGGAGGGCACGCAGCAGGAGGGGGTTGCCGCCGCTGGTCTCGTACAGCAGCGAGGCGTGGTCGCGGCAGCCCGCGCGTTCGGCCAGCGCGGTCACCTCGGCCGGCCCCAGGCGCTCCAACCGGATGCGGCGGAACGTCGGCTGGCGCATCAGCTCGGTCGTGAACGCCGGGTCGCCGGCCTCGTGGTGGACCGTGGCGGCCACCACCAGCAGGATGCGGGCGGGCCGTGCGTGGCGGGCGAGGTACTGGAGGAAGGCCAGGGACTCGTCGTCGGCGTGGTGGACGTCGTCCACGCACAGCACCAGCGGGCTGCCCTCGCTCGTCTCGCGCAGCTC
The DNA here is from genome assembly GCF_042891825.1 of Streptomyces sp. NPDC001852. Taxonomy (NCBI): domain Bacteria; kingdom Bacillati; phylum Actinomycetota; class Actinomycetes; order Kitasatosporales; family Streptomycetaceae; genus Streptomyces; species Streptomyces sp. NPDC001852. The sequence continues at coordinate 74,646 of NZ_JBIATN010000037.1, read as the reverse complement.
GGCACACAGCGCCTGCAGGTCCTCGGTACGCGGTGTCCCGGCCGTCGTGTTCCCCGACGGGGCCGGCCCGGGACGGCCGGCCAGCAGCTGGCGCACCACGCCCCACGCGGTGCCGCGCTCGGCCGGGAAGCCGGTCGCACACAGCACCAGCGCCCCCGCGGCCGCGGCCCGTTCGACCAGCAGGTGCACGAGCGCGCTCTTGCCGCAGCCTGTGGGCCCTTCCACCAGGACGGTCCGGGAGAGCCCTTCGGCACAGTCCGTGAAGGAGTCCGTCAAGGTCCTGATCGCCGTGGTCCTTCCGACCAACGTCATAGTCGCCCCGTCTCGGTTGGTCCACCCCTAACCTGGACCAGCCTGACCACACCCCCTACAGGGGTGGTGGAGCCGTGGCGGAACGCGGCACGCGCCGGGTCAGGGCTCGGTGCGCACCAGACCGGCGTCGCGCAGTTCGTCGACCCAGATGTCGAGATCCGCAAGGGTGTTGGCCGGTTCGGTGCCCCACAGCGACGCCAGCATGCGGGCCGCGGCGCGCACATCACCGCTGTGCTGGCGCAGCGCGAGCCACATCGCCGTACCCACGGGACCGCAGCGCACCGCGCGGGCCGGTGCCGACGGCTCCGGCACCACGTCCAGGCGCCCCTGCGCGTCGACGCTGACGCTCAGTCCGGGCATCGGTTGAACTCGCACACGTACCTCCAGCCCGCGAGCGGCCCACGGCTTACCAGGTCGTCGGATTCACACGCGGCGACGTACACCGGAAAACGAAATGCCGTCCGGGGCGCCAGGGCGGTGAGAGCATTGAATCCATCCTGGTGCGTCGCGGTCGGGCCTGGCAACGGTCCGCACCCCCCTACAAGGTGGTGCGCGAACGCCCTGACGTAGGGGTGTGCTGCGCGTTTCACCACTGCGCCCCCAGCGCCGGGGACCGGCCGAACAAATCCGGCCGAAAGTAATTCCCGAATTGCGGGGGGAATTGGCCGAAGGTTTTCGGAATGCGCCGCCGACCGCTTCACGGAACGGGCGGAAACGTGAAGTGATTTCCTGGGATCCCGCCGAGTTTCACCCGTTCTCCATCGCGTCTCCAGCCGCGGCGGCCAGGGTGGGCGGGACGGCTGTACGGGATGACGAACGATGGGGAAGGACCTCTCGTCATGGCGCCCACGTTGACCGAGCCCCTCAGCGGGGTGCTGCACCAACTCCTCACCGCGCGCTGCCTGCGGGAGCGCAACAAGGAACTCGTCCTCGAACTGGTCGCGGCGGGCAACCGGGGCGAGATCAACCGGCTCACCCGGCACTGGGCGGATCCCGCCGGTGCGGGCGCCCGGGCGCTGCCCGACGGGCTCGGGCTGACGGTGGAGAGCGTCCTGGCCGACGGCGACGTCGTCGTATTGCGGGCGACCGCGCGCGCCGGGCGGCAGGCCTGGTCGCTGGTCGCCGAACTCCGCTTCGACTCCGCGGGGCGGGTCGCCCACTGCCACGACATCCTGGTGCCCGGGGCGGAGGTGGGCTGACACCGACCTCAACTCCCTGCTGTTCCAGGGGAGTTCGAGTGTGTCTCGGCCGGTTCTCGAGCGGCGGGCGCCACCGTCGGGCCCCTACCGCCGCAGGAGAGGGGGACGGCCGGTGAGGGTGGCGTCCGGCTGGGCCGGGCTATTACGGCGTAATAGGGAAGTGGGCCGGCACGCCCTGAGGGGCCGGCCCATCGTGGTCGACGCGGACGGCGACACGGCCGTGCTGTTCGCCTCCGGGCCGGAGGTCAGGCCCGCCGTGGCGCGGACCCTGTACGGGGCGTGCGCCGAGTTCCGCGCCGAGTTCGACGCGATGTGCCGGGTGGCGGACCGGCGGCTGCCGCTGCCGCTGGCCGCCGTCGTGTTCGCCCCGCAGGACGGCGTCGACGCCCGCCTGCTGCACCGCGCCGAGTTCCGCCGGACCGCACTGTTCGCCTACCAGGTGGCGCTGTTCCGGCTGTGGCGGGAGTGGGACGTGCCGCGGGTCGCGGCGGTCGCCGGTGAAGGCGCGGGCGCCTGCGCCGCGGCGTACGCGGCGGGCGTGCTCGGCCTCGACGAGGCAGTACGGCTGCTCGTGTCGGGACGCCGGCTGCACGAGCACGGCGGATCACGCGCCGAACGAGCCCTGCGCGCGGGCGGGTTCGGCCGCGTACTGCGCTGCGCCCCGGACCACGAGAACCTCGACGGCATGCTGATGCCGGGCGGTGTACGGCGGCTGCGTCCGGAACTGCTGGCCGGCTGAGGGCCGGGTGCGGCGACCCCGGTGACGGGCCGGTGGCCCGGAGGACCCGCGCGCGGGTGTTCGGCGCGGATGAGCGCAGGTCGGGGACGGTTCGCGGGCGGCTGGAGAAAACGGACGGACGGGACGCGGCGGCGCTAGCGTGGGGAGGCTGAGTGAGGGGACAGCCATGGGAGAGCGCCACAGCGACCGGCACGTACCGCTGCCGGAACCGGAACTGCACGCCGGAGCCGGAGTTGGACCTGCACGCCGGAGCCGGAGTCGTACGCCGCAGCCGGAGCCGTACGCCCGCAGGACGCCCAGCACGCCGGTGTCCGGCGGGCAGGGGCCGCCGGGGCGCGCCATGCGGTCCCTCGGGGCGCCGCAGTACCGCCCCGTGACCTTCCCCGACGTCCGGGTCCGCCGCCGGGTGTCCCGTCCCCGCGGCGGACCTGCCCAGTCGCGCCGGGACGGGGAGACGGCCGGGCGCCCGGTCCCGCGACGGCGCGCCCGCGCCGCCCGCTCCGCCTTCTCGGCCGGCCCGCACCGGCCCGCCCGCTGAACCGGGGGCGGCCGGACGTCCGTTCCGTACCGGTTGTCCAGGAGGGGGAGGCGATGAACGACGGCCGGAGCACCGGCGTGTGCGCGGTGATCGACCCCGAGCGGGGCGCGCACGGCGCCCTCCGACTGCACGGACCGCTGGACGCCGCCTGCTTCCACCAGGCCCTGCACCGCATCGCCGAGAGCCGCCCGGACACCCGGCAGGCGGGGCCCCGGCTGCTGCGGCACGGCCCCGACCTGCACACCGTCGTACTCCCCGGCGAGGCCGGCGCGTCGGCGCCCTATCCGGTCGGTCTGCTCGCCGACCTGCTCACCGCCGCCCCCGACGCCGCCGTCCCCGACGGCCGCCCCGGGGCCGGGACCCCGACGGGCGCGGGTGACCGGTCCTGCGGGACGCTGCCGCGCACCGAGCCGGTCACCGCCCTGCAGCGACAGCGGCTCGCCGACGCCCTGGCCCGGCCCGACCAGCAGGTCGAGCAGATCGCCTGGCGCTGGTACGGCCCCCTGGACACCGCCCGCTTCGAGGCGGCCTGGCGGGCCGTCGGTGAGCGCGAGAGCGTGCTGCGCACCGGCTTCCTGTGGGACCCGCGGCCGCGTGCCGTCGTCTTCGACCGCGGCCCGCTGGACGTCGTACGCCACCGTCACGGCACGGTGCTCCGGCGGGCCGCGCTGCTCGCCCGCGAGCGTGCCCGCACCTTCGACCTGCGTCGCCCGGGACCGCTGCGGGTGGTGCTGCTGGACAGCGGCCCCGCGGACGCGGCGGCACCCTTCACCGACGTGCTCGTCACGTATCACCGGGCCCTGCTGGACAGTTGGAGCGTCCGGCTGCTGATGCGCGAGTGCTGCCGCGCCTACCTCGCCGACGGGGTGCTGCCCGGCGGCGAACGCCGTCCCGACCTGGGCGACTGTGCCCGCTGGCTCGGCGCCCAGGACCTCGGCCCGGCCGGCGACTTCTGGCGCCGGCCCGCCCACCGGCCGGCCGCTGTGCCGGCCCGCCCCGCCGCGCCCGGCCCCGCCCGTGGTGGTGGCACCGGCGTGGACCGCACCGCGCTGACCCCGGCCGAGAGCGCCGACCTGGCCCGGTGGGCGGCCCACTGGGGCGTCGCGGAGAGCAGCGTGCTCCAGGCGGTGTGGGCGATGCTGCTGTACCGCGCCTGTGGGGCCGCGCCCCGGCCCGCCGTCGTCGGCTTCGGCCTGGACTTCCCGGGGCGCGGACTGCTCCTGGACGGCATCGAGGGCATTCCCGGCCCGTTCGAGAACGCACTGCCCGTCACGGTCGGCGTGGACACGACGCTCGGCCTGCCCGAGCTGCTGCGCGAACTGCGCGACCGGGTGCTGGACATGGCCGCGTACGAATGGGTCGCCGCCGGGGAACTGGCCCCCGGCCACGGCGGCGGGTCCGGCCACGGCGGCGGGGCACGGGCCGGCGGCCTGCTCGCCTTCGACTGCGGTCCGCGTCCCGAGGAGGCGTACGGCGACGCGCTCACCGCGCACGGGATACGCCTCGAGGAGCGGGAGGCCGCAGGATCGCCCGCCGGGTACGCCCTCAGGCTGCGCGCCGGCCACGACGCCCGCCGCGCCCTCGTGCTGACCTGTGTGTACGACCGTGACCTCGTCGACGGCGGGAGCGCCCACACGCTGCTGGCCCACACCGTGCGCCTGCTGCGGCTGCTGCCCGGCGCCGCGACCGGGGGGACCACCGTCGGGGACGCGCTGGCCTGGCTGCCGGACGCCGTGACGCCCCGGGTGCCGGACGGCTTCGTCGCCCGGGACGCGGCCGCGCTGGTGTCGCTGCGCGCGGCCGCGGAGCCCGCGGCGGCCACCGTCTGCCTGGTCGACGTGCCCGGTGCGCCGCACACCGGCCACTGGGAGCTGGTACGGCACTACCGCGGACCGGAGGCGCTGACCGCGCTCCGGCCGGCCGCCGGTGCGCAGACCGACGCTTCGGCCCTGGCCCTGGGCCCGCTGGCCCGCTCACGCGGCCGACTGGTCCTCGGCGGGTACTCCGGGGCCGGCGCCCTCGCCTGCGAACTGGCCCGGCGGGTCACCGGGCCCGGGGTGCGCCCGCCCCTGGTCGTGGTCGGCGGCACCTGCGACGGCCCGGACGGGCCCAGGGGCCTGGCGAGGGCGTTGCAGGAGGCGAGCGCGTCACCGGGGCGGTACTGAGGCGCGGGACCGACGGGTCGCCGGCCGGCCGGGGGTCAGGCGCCGTGCGTGGCGCGGCCGTTGGTCGCCGCGCGGTGCCGGGCGAAGGCGCGTACGGCGGCCCAGGTCGCGGATGCGGCCCCGGCCAGCGAGACCGCCGAGGCGAGCGAGGCCGTGAGGCGGGAGTCCCAGTCGTCGAGGGCGGCCTCGGGGGCGGGGACGGGGGACCGGGTGGCGGCGGGGGCCGGCACCGGGGCGGCCGGGCGTGGCTGGTGCTGGGTCGGGGTGTGCATCATGATCACCTCTACGGCCAGTCGATGTCGTCGTCGGAGGACGTGGCGCGCATCGGTCCTGGTCGGCCGGAGCGGCCCTCGCGGGCAGCACGGCGGGCAGGAACCGACTGCTTCATGTACGACTCCCGTGGACACGGACGGGAACAGCTCCCGTGGCATGGGGCGGACTGGTGCGCAGGCACCGCCACTGACGCTCGAGATCCTGCCCGTAACGGATGGAGAACCGCTCGAGGAACGCAAGAGAGCCCCGTGAGGTTCGCACGAGACCCAAGGCACGGCACCTGGCAAAACATTGCCCGCCTGTTGCCCGCCAACCTACGCTCGTTGCGGCCTTCGGTGGCGCGCCCGTACCGCCCCGCGGCCGCCCCCACTCGTCCGTCCCCAGGGAATGGTCACATGCTGCAGCAGCCCGCGTTCGGCAGTCGTCTGAGGAAACTGCGCCAGGCCCGTGGGCTGTCCCAGACCGCGCTGGCGGGTGACGGCATGTCCACGGGGTACCTCTCCCGGCTGGAGTCCGGCGCCCGCCAGCCCACCGAGCGGGCCGTCGCCTACCTCGCCGAACGGCTCGGCCTGGAGGCGGCGGACTTCGAGGAGCCCGCGGGCGGTTCGCTCGCCAACGCGCTGTCGCTGGTCGCCTCCACCGGCTCCGGCGCGGCGATGGAGACGCTCCGCGAGGCCCTGGCCGCCGAGGGACACGAGGCGCCGGTGCTGCGCTGGCAGGCGCTGTGGCAACTGGCCCGGCAGCGGCGGCTCCAGGGCGACCACGCCGGCGAGCGGGAGTACCTGGAGGAGCTGGTGCAGCTCGGCGACGCGGTCGGACTGACCGCGCTGCGGGTGCGCGGGCTGACCCGGCTCGCCCGCTGCCTGCGCTCGCTCGGCGACATCAACGAGGCCCTCGACGCCGCGATGACCGCCCACCACCTCGCCCGCGAGGGCGACCTGGACGTGGAGGACCGTGCCGCGGTGCTGCTGGCCCTGGTCTCGGTGGAGGGCGAGGCGGGCCGCATGCCGGACGCGCGGGCCCACGTCGACGAGCTGGTCGAGCTGGTCGCGGGCCGGTCGGACGCGCTGTGGGCGGAGGCGATGTGGACAGCGGCGGTGGTGCGGGTCCGGCAGGGCGACCACGCCGCCGCCCAGGGCTACCTGGAGGAGGCGCTGGAGAAGTTCGGCAGCGGGGAGGACCTGGTGCTGTGGCTCAGGCTCCGGCTCACGGCCGGCCGGCTGCACCTGGAGAAGCTGCCGCCGGACCCCGAGGCCGCCGAGCGGTGCCTCACGGCGGCCGAGGCGGCGCTGGCGTTCGTCGGCACGCCCGGACTGCGCCAGCAGCTGACCGCGCTCAAGGCCGACCTCGCCTTCGTCACCGCCCGGTACGACGACGCCCGCGTCCTGCTCGGCGAACTCGCCCAGGCGGAGCCCCGGATGACCTACCGGGAGCGGGTGCAGATGGACATCCTGCGCCATCAGTTGCGCATCCGCTCCGGCGACGACGGCGGCATCCAGGGCCTGCGCGCCCTCGCCGAGCAGGCCCAGGCCGACGCCAACATCGACCTGGCCGCACAGATCTGGCGCATCCTCGCGGAGTCCCTGGCCCAGTCCGCGACGGAACGGGGCTCCACGGCGGTGTGATCGCCGGTCGCCGGTGCGGCCATCGGCCTAGAACGGGTCGCCGAGGTGGTCGTTGATGTGGTCGAGGCACAGCTCGTAGATGTCCTCGGCGTGGGTCTCGTACCAGCCCTCGGGGACGATGGCCGTCGCGGGCCACAGTGCGCGGTGGCCGGTGACGTCGGCGAGGACGACGAAGGTGGCGAACTCGTCGGCGAACGGGTCGTCATGGGCCGGACCGTCCAGCACCCGCAGGTTGCCGTCGGCGTCCAGGCGGGCGGCGCGGCCGGTGCGCCACATGCGGGCGGTGCTGCCGTCGGGGCCGCCGAAGGGGTCGGGCAGGAACCGTTCGCCGCTGGCCCCGGGCGCCCCGGCGTAGCCCTGGGCGACGCCCGCGCCCGCGATGTACAGGGACCCGGTCTCGCCCGGGGCCACCGGCCGCAGCAGCGGGTCGAGGAGGTAGGCGCGGTAGCCGGGGGCGGGCCGGGCCGGGGCGCCGGGCACCTGCTCCACGACGAGCCTGCCCTCGGCCCAGCCACCGCTGACGGTCAGCTCGACGCCCTCGGTCCGGGCGAGCGACACCAGCGCGCACAGCACGTCGTCGGCGCCGCCCAGCACCACCCGCGCCCCCCGCTGGCGCAGCCAGCCCAGCACCTCGTGCGGCACGTCCTGGCTGAGCGAGCCGTCCGGCACGTGCACGCGGGCGCCGCAGGCCAGGGCGCTCAGCAGCCCGATCGCCGCGTCCCCGTCCGGGTAGCCGTGCACCAGCCAGGCGGCGTCGGCGGGTGCGGCCAGCGTCGCCGCCGCGACCGCCTCGCCGCCCACCGCGACCGTGCCGTCCTCGCCGGGCACCAGCAGCAGCGGATCACCGGCACCCAGCGGCCGGGACCGGTCGGCGTCGGTCACCGGCCAGTGTCCAGCCGGCGGCAGCCGGTCGGCGGCGCCGTCGCGGACCAGCCGGGCCGCGCCGGGCACGGGGGGCAGCAGCAGGTCGGCGGTCTCGTCGAGCAGCAGCACCGCCGGGCGCAGTGACTCGGCGAGGTCCAGCGACGGATCGGTCGGCAGCAGCGCGGCACCGGTCTTCGCCACGGCGACCGCGGCCACCGCGAACCCGGCAGGTGAGGACAGCGCGGTGAGCACGCAACCGCCGGGGCCCGCCTTGTGCTCGATGAGCGCGTGCGCCAACAGGTCGGAACGGGCGTCGAGTTCGGCGTAGGTGAGGCCGGGCAGCGCGAGCGCCTCGGGGGCCCGTGCCACCTGGGCCGCGAACAGCGCCGCCACGTCCTGCTCCGCGAGCGGCACCTCCGCACCCGCCCACACCCCGCTCCCGGCGGCCGGGCCGCCGGGCAGCAGCCGCAACCGGCTGAGCCGGGCCGTGGGCGCTTCGAGGGCGGAGCGCAGTACGGCGGTGAGCTGGCCGGTGAGGGAGGCGGCGGCCGTCTCGCCGACCGTCTCGTGCCGGAAGACGGCGGTGACCGTGACGCCGGCCGGGGCGCCCGCGGCACTCTGCCGCTCCGTCAGGGTCAGCCCCAGGTCGGCGGCCGGCGCCGGCGGCGTGCAGCGCTCGGCCTGCACGGACAGCCCCGCCGCCTCGAACCGGCCCGCGCCCCTCTGCAGCACGGCGAGCGCGACCCCGCCGGGCAGTGCCGCCAACGCCGCCTCGCCGTCCCGGTACGCGGCCAGGTCCCGCTCGCGGACCCGGCGCAGCAGCTCGGTGAAGGCCGGGTCGCCGGAGGTGTCCACCGTCAGGGCGAGGACGCGGCCGTAGGGGCCGACCGCCTCGCGCAGCGCGGCGCTGTCCCGGGCCGGGACGGGGGCGGCCACGGTGACCTGCCCGGAAGCGCCGAGCCGGGTCAGCAGGGCGGCGAGCGCGGTGTGCACCACCATGAACAGGGTGGTGCCGTGCTCGGCGGCGAACCGGGTGAGCCGGCCGTGCAGTTCCTCGTCCAGCTCGGTCTCCAGGGTGCCGTGGGAGGCGTAGCCGGCCTGCGGCGCGCTGCCCGGCAGCGGGGTGGGCGGGACGTCCCCGAAGACGGCGCGGGGGGCCGCGTCCAGGCCGGCGGGGGAGCGGTGCGGGGTGTCACCGGTGGCCCGCGCCCCGTAGGCCCGGGCGAGGTCGGCGGCCAGCGGCAGCTGGGACCACTGGTCGACGGAGGTGGCGGGCAGGGCCAGTTCCAGCAGGTGGTCGTCGGTGCCGAGGGCGCGCAACCGGGTGCCGGCCGAGCCGAGCCGGGAGTTGCGCAGCGCCTCGTGGCGTCGGCCGAGGTCCTCCAGGGCCGCCTCCAGGGCGCGCGTGTCCAGCGCACCGCGCAGTCGCAGCGAGAACTCGGCGCTGTCGCCGGCCGCACCGCCCGGCCCCGTCGCCACGGTGGGGGCGTCGCCGACGAGTGCGGCGAACGCGGCCGGGGTCGGCGCCTCGTACAGCGCCCGGCTGCCCGGGTCGGCGCCCAGCGTCCTACGGGCCCTGGACAGCAGCCGGGCCGCCGCCAGCGCGTGGCCGCCGATGCGGAAGAAGTCGGAGTCGGCGTGCACCTGGTGCCGGGGCAGGCCCAGCACCTCGGCGAACAGGTCACGGACGATCTCCTGGATCGGCGTGCCGGGCTCGGTGCCGGGGCCCTCGGCGGTGGCGGAGGGCGCGGGCAGGGCCCCGCGGTTCACCTTGCCGTTGGCGTCCAGCGGCAGGGCGTCCAGGGTCGTCAGCGCGGACGGGACCATGTGGTCCGGCAGGCGCTCCTGGAGGTGGGTGCGCAGGACGACCTCCAGGTCGACGGTGCGTTCGAACGCCGTCGGGGTGTTGGCGCAGCTCGCCGCGTCGACGACGGGTGCCGCGTACACGCCGGTGAGCGGACCCGCGGGGATCCGCTCGGGGTCGAGGAAGACGATGTCGAGGAGTTCGGGGCGCTCGCCCCAGGTGGGCAGGGCCCGGTAGCCCAGGCGCTCGGCGGCCGCGCACAGCGCCTCCGGGTCGGGTGCGGGCGCGTCCTGCGGCCCGAGGTCGATGCTCTCGCGCGGGTCGAAGAGGGACTGCATGGCCGTGTACTCGTCGTGCACCCGGCGGTTGGGCAGCGCGGCCAGGCGCAGCATCGCGGGCCGCCGGGCGCGCAGCCGGTCCTCGACCTCGGCGGCGCTGGAGACCTGCTCCCCCCAGCGGACGCCGGGCGCGGTGGTGAGGTCGGCGACGGGTTCGGCCGTGGAGAGCACCGCCTCGTAGCGGTAGCGGGTCAGCTCGTTGTGGTGGACGCCGCGCTTGGCGCGCACGTCGACCGCCCGGACGGCGGGCAGCTGCCGGGCGAGGGTGTCGAACAGGGCGGGGGAGAGCAGCAGTTCGGTCTCCCGGGCGACCTGCTGGTCGATGGTGCGGCGCAGTGCCTCGCGGTCACCGCGGGCGGCGCCCGGCCGGGTCAGCGCGATGCCGGTCCGGAAGCAGCGGGCCAGGTCGAGGTTGCGCAGGTCGCCGAGGAACAGCGAGCCGCCCGGGGCGAGCAGCGCCACGGCCCGCTCGACGACGGTGCGCAGGCGGGCGAGGCCCGGCAAGCACTGGACCACCGAGTTGACGACGATCGCGTCGAAGTGGCCGGCGGGCAGACCGCCGGTCTCCTCGGCGCCCCGGCAGTCGAGCCGGACCTTCTCCTTCAGGACCGGGTCGGCCTCCACCTGCGCGGTGAGCGCGGCGACGACGGCGGGGGAGAAGTCGGTGGCCCAGTACTCGTGGACCTCCTCGTCGCGGGCGAGGTGGGCCATCAGCAGTCCCGTGCCCACACCGATCTCCAGTACCCGGCGGCGCGGCAGCTCGCGGATGCGGTCGAGGGTGGCGTCCTGCCACTCCCGCATGTCCTCCGGCGGGATCGGCAGGGCGTCGTAACTGCTGTTCCAGCCCGCGAAGTTGTCGCCCAGCGCGGTGGCAGCGGCGTCGTCGTAGAGCGTCTCGTAGATCTCCTTCCACTCGGTGATCTGGGCGTCCTCGTCGGCGGGCGTCGCGGCCGGGGCGGCGGGGACGACGTGTGCGGCCAGCCGCCTGTCGCCGTCCTCGGTCTCGTACACGGACACCGCGGCGGCGGACACGGCCGGGTGGGCGGTCAGCACCGACTCGATCTCGCCGAGTCCGACGCGGAAGCCGCCCAGCTTGACCTGGTCGTCCACCCGGCCGACGAACTCCAGCGCGCCGTCCTCGCGCAGCCGCACCAGGTCGCCGGTGCGGTACAGCGCGCCGGCGGTGCCGGTGAAGCGGTCCTCGACGAAACGCTGTGCGGTCAGCTCCGGCCGGTGCAGGTAGCCGGTGGCCACGCCCGGTCCGCCGAGCAGGAGTTCACCGGTGCCGCCGGGGGCGACCGGGGTGTCGTCGGCGTCGACGACCACGGCGGTGGTGGCGCCGATCGGCCGGCCGATCGGGATCGTACGGTCGCCCTCGGCGGGTTCGGCGACCCGGTGCCAGGTGGCGAAGGTGGTCGTCTCGGTCGGCCCGTACACGTGCAGCAGCCGCTCGGGCGCGCCCGCGGCGAACACCTCGCGCACCCGGCGCGGGTCGCAGGCCTCGCCGCCGAACAGGACGGTGCGCAGCGGCGCGAAGGCGGCGGGCCGCTCCTCGGCGACCAGGTTGAACAGGGCGGTCGTCAGGAAGATCACGGAGACGCCGTGGGCGCGGACCGCGTCCTGGAAGCGGTCCGGGTCGGTGACGGTGCCCCTGGCGAGGCCGACCAGCCGGGCGCCCGCGGTGAGCGTCGTCCACACCTCGAAGGTGACCGCGTCGAAGGCCGGACCGGAGGCCTGGGCCACCACGTCGGCGGGGGTCAGCCGCAGGTAGTCGGTGGACCGTACGAAGTCCAGCACGGCCCGGTGCGGTACGACGACGCCCTTGGGGGTGCCGGTGGAGCCGGAGGTGTAGCAGACGTAGACGGCGTCGTCCGGGCCGGCCGTCAGCTCGGGCAGGGCGTCGCAGCGCCGGGCGATCTCGGGGGCCTCGGCGTCCAGGGCGACGACCACCGTGTCCAGGCCGGCGTAGTCCGCGGCGTCCGCGCCCTCGGTCAGCACCGCGGCGGCCGCGCTGTCGCGCACGATCAGCCGGCGCCGTTCGGCCGGGCCTGTCTGGTCGACCGGGACGTAGGCGGCGCCGGCCCGCACGATGCCGAGGAACGCGGTCACCATCTCCGGGCCCGGCCGCAGCGAGGTCACCACCCGGTCGCCGTGGCCGACACCGCGGGCGCGCAGATGAGCGGCGAGACGGTTGGCCGCGCGGCTCAGCTCCCGGTAGGTGAGGCGGCCGCCGGGGCCGTCGGTGTCCTCGGGGTAGTCGACCGCGATCGCGTCGGGCCGCTCGTGGACCTGCTGCTCGATGAGGTCGGAGATGGACATCGACACCCGCTCCTTACGACAGCGCCTTCCGGCTTGGCAAAACGTTGCCTGAATGCTGGCAAGGGCGTCTTGAAGGGGTGTCTCGGAACGGTCGAGCGGGGATGGAGTCGCAGGTGGGGCGGGTGAATTGTTGCCAGGGGAGGGGTGCGGGGTTGCCAACGGCGTCCCGGCGCCCAGCATGCGAAAAGCGGCTGTGGCGCGGAGGAGAGGTCCTCCGCGCCACAGCCGCTCGGGCGAGAGCGAGGCGGCCGGGGCCGCCGGGCGGTCAGCCGGGCACGCTCGCGGTCCCGGCCGGAAGCGCGGGCAGGTCCGCCCGGCCGTGGACGCCCAGCTTGCGGTAGACGCGGGTCAGGTGCTGCTCGACCGTGCTGACCGTCACCCCGAGCCGGGCCGCGATACCGCGGTTGGTCAGCCCCTCCGCCGCCAGCGCCGCCACCCGCCGCTCGGCGTCGGTCAGTGGCACGTCCCCGGCGCTGAGCACGGTGGCCGGACGGCCGGACCCGGGCAGCAGCTCCTCCCGCAGACCCACCGCACCCATCTGCTGGGTCAGGTTCCACGCGGCCCGCAGGGTGGCTGCCCCCTGCGAGGGGCGGTCGTCGGCGTGCAGGGCGTGCCCGAGGCCAGCCAGGGAGCGGGCGGTCTCCAGCCGGTCACCGGAGCGCCGCAGCAGCTCGACGGACTCGCGCAGCAGGGCGGTGCGGTGACCGGGGCCACCCGTCGCGGCCAGCAGACGCAGCGAGGTCCCCCGCACCCACGGGCGCGTCGCATCCGGCAGGGCGAGCTGCTCCTCGACCAGCGTCCGGGCCCGCCCGAGCCGGCCCATCCGCAGCAGCGCCTGCGCGGCGTCCGTGCGCCACGGCAGCAGGGCCGGCCGGTCCGCCCGCCACGACTGCAGCACCCGGCCCGTCTTGCGGAAGTCGGCGAGCGCGAGGTGCGGCTGCCCCAGGGACAACTGGTGCAGCCCGCGGGCCCGCAGGTAGCGCAGGCCGTACAGGCTCGTCAGCGCCTGACGGGTCACCGGGTACCGCACGTGCCCGGCCGCCTCGTCGTGGTGGCCGAGCGCGCCGCAGGCCTCGACGAGCACGGCGGCCGGGCCGTAGTGGAACGTTCCGCCACCGGGCGTCGGCAGCGCGTCGAGCGCGGCCGTCGCGTGCTCACGGGCGCCGGAGGCGTCGCCCACCCGCAGCAGAGCCTCCGCGTGCAGATCCGCGCACACGGCGCGCCAGCCGGGCGCGCCGCTCCGCTCCGCCTGGCCGAGCAGCCGCCCGCTCGCGACGACCGCGCGCTCGTGCCGGTCCGAGTACAGCAGGGTGCGCACGGCGTTGACGAGCGGGGCGAAGGCGGCGTCCGTCAGCGGCACGGTCCGCAGCAGCGTCTCGCACGCCCCGGCGCGGGCGTCGAGCAGCGCGTCGAGGGGCGAGCCCGGCGAACGCTCCCCGGCACCGGGGCCGCCCGTCCCGTCCAGCAGGGCCGCCGCCTCGGGGACCCGGCCCTGGGCGAGCAGCATCGCGGCGGGTACCGACGGGTCCCAGCCGGCCGGCCGCGCCGAACGGGGCCCCGTGACCAGCGCGGTCAGCCGCTGCTCCGCCACCTGCGGACGCCGGCGCGCGGCCAGCTGTGCCAACCGCAGGGCGACACCGGCGCGTTCGCCCTCGTCGGGGCAGACGTGATGCGCGAGTACGAGGAGACGCTCGGCGTCCTCGGCGGGGTGGGAGGTGTCGGGGAGTACGGCGGACTGGGGGACGGCGGCGGGGAGGGCTCCGGCCAGGGGGACGGGCCGAGTCGGGTGGGCTTCGGTCAGATGGGTTGGCCACGTTGCGTGCGGGAGGTCCGGGTGCGGTGCCAGCAGGGCTTCCGCCGTCCGCACGAGAAGGGCGAAGTCCTCGGGGCCCACGGGGACGCGTACGCCGTCCGACAGCGGGGCGAGCAGGTGGCCGGCCACCACCCCGGCCGGGACACCCGCCGCGCTCAGCGCACGGGCGGCCCCCCGGTGCAGGTCCGCGCGGGCGCGCGGGGATGTCTCGGCGAGCACGGCGGCGGCGACGGACGGGTGCCGGAAACGGAGGCCGTCGAGCACCCCGCAGGCACGCAGGGCGGCCAGCGCGCTGCCGGTGCCCCGGGGCCGCGGTGGGCGATCGGTGCCGAGGAGGTCCAGCACGCGGTCGACCAGGGGCTCGGTGGCGCGGTCGGCCAGGGTCGCCACCGCGCGGGCGACCGCCTGCCCTCCCGGTCCGCTGCGATGCACGCAGGCGAGGACGGCGTCGGCGAACGGGCCGTCGGGTGCCGGCCCCGCGGGCGGTACGGCGGCGTTGACGGCGTCCTCCTGGAGCAGGGCACGCAGCAGCAGCGGGTTTCCGCCGGTGACGGAGTGCAGTTCGCCGGGAGTACGGCCGGGGTGGCCCGGGGCCGGCCACTGCGGGGGCGCTGTCGCGGCGGCCTGTGCCGTCTCCTCGGGGGTGAGCAGGCCGAGCCGGACCCGGCGGACGTACGGCAGCCGGAGCAACTCCGGTGTGAACAGCGGCTCCTGGGCGAGGTCGGTGTGGTCGGCGTGGGCGGCGACGGTGGCGACCACCAGCACCGGGGCCGGCCGTACGTGCCGTACCAGATGGCGCAGATGGTGCAGGGACTGCGGGTCGGTGTGCTGGACGTCGTCCAGGCACAGCACCACCGGCCCGTCGAGGGCGAGGTCGCACAACTCCGCGCAGAACGCCCGCATCGCCTCCTCGGCGGGCACGGCGTCGTCGGTCCCGGTGCGGGCGAGGGCGAACACCGGGGCGCTGCAGACCAGTTGGCGCAGCACACCGAGGGGCACCCGGCGTTCCTGCTCGGTGGCGGCGGCGGTGAGGACCAGTGCTCCGGCCGCTGCGGCCCGTTCGGCCACGGCGTCCAGGAGATGGCTCTTGCCGCAGCCGGCCGCGCCCTCGATCAGTACCGCCCGGGAACGTCCCACCGCGCAGGTGGTGAGGACCGTTTTCAGAGCACCGGCCACCGATGCTCTTTCCGCCTCCGTCATGAACCCGCCCCTTCACCGCAGCCGCGCTGGTCCGGGCCAGGATCGAAGCCGCACCTCTAAGAGAGGTGGAGCGGGGACGGAGGTGACACCGCCCCGGAAACGCCGAAGCCCCCGCGGCGGCACGGTGGCCGGCGGGGGCGTCACGGGGCGGGCACGGATGCCCGTGCGGGTCAGACGGAGGCGGTCTTCGGCCAGTCGATGGCGGGCTTGTCGGTGGCGGCGACGGTGGTCGCGGGGGCGACCGGCCAGTCGATGCTCGGGTTGGCGACGGTGGTGGCGGGGGCGGCCGGCCAGTCGATGCTCGGGCGGGCGGCGACGGTGGTGGCGGAGGCGGTCTTCGGCCAGTCGATGCTCGGGTTGGCGACGGTGGTGGCGGGGGCGGCCGGCCAGTCGATGCTCGGGCGGGCGGCGGCGACGGTGGTGGTCGCGGGGGCGGTCGGCCAGTCGATCGCGGGGCCGGCGGTGGCGGCGGCCGGGCGGCTGAGGGGCGCGCTGTCCGCGGTGGCGACTCCCGCGGTGGAGAAGGCGGCGGCGACGGCGGCGACGGCGGCGATCCGGGCGATGCGGTTCATGGCGGGCTCCTCGGTGTCAATTCCGTGTTCGTTGCTTGGCAACCTCTTGCCAAGAAGGTTGGCAAGCAGATCTCGGGAATCGCTGGGGAATGGGTGGATTTCTGCTCGAGATGGTCACCAGAAACGCCCCAAGAGGAAGATCCAGACAGATGAGTTGCCTTGCGAAAGGTGCTCTGAGCTGCGGAATCACGGTCCCTTGGCAGAAGTCGAGCCGCTCTGGCAACGCTTGGCAATTCCTCGTGAAAGAAGCCGGACGCGGCCCGGTTTCCTTGCCGGCCGCCCCTCAACTCGAGTCTCGCCTGAGCCGTTGTTGCCCGATGTTGCCAACTCCTCACCCATAGAGGCAAGGTATTGCCAATCACCAGGCAACAAATTGCCTCAGCTACGGGGGGAGGCCCCGGAAGTGAACGCGACGCCCCACGGTGACCGAAGTGTCCACCTGAACACGGCCGGTGCGGGCCGCATGTCCGCCGCCGTACGCGCGGTCCTCACCGAATGGACCCGCTACGAGGACCGCTACGGGCCCTACGATCTGGAGGAACGCCTGGAAGGCGTCCTCCACCGGGAGATCCACGAGCGACTGGCCACGCTGCTGGGCGCGCCCTCCGGCGACACCGTCCTGTGCACCGGCGCCGCCGACGCCTTCGCCGCGCTCGTGTCCCGGCTGCCGCTCGGCCCCCGCGACCGCGTCTGGACGACTCCCTACGAGTCGGCCGCCAACCTCACCGCCCTCTTCGCCCTGCGCGACCGCACCCGCTGCCGCCTGGAGGTCGTACCGCTGCGCCGCGACGGCGACCTGGACCTGGAGTGGATGGCACAGCACATCGGCGACGACGTCGCCCTGGTCTGTGTTCCGTACGTCCCCTCGGGCTGCGGCATCGTCAACCCCGTCGAGGACGTGGGGCGGATCCTCGCCCCGTACCGGTGCCTGTACGCCGTCGACGCCTCGTACGCCGTCGGCCAGCTCCCCGTGGACGTCACCCGCATCGGCTGCCAGTTGCTGACCGGGGACGGCTGGAGGTTCCTGCGCGGGCCGCAGTCCGTCGGATTCGCCTATGCGGCACCGCAGGCGCGGCACGCACTGGCTCTGCACGGCGTCGTACCCCTGCCTCCCCCGGACGGCGCGCGCGTCGCCGCGCTGAACACGGCCCTGGCCGAGCACGCCGCAGCCGCCCCGTACCAGGACCGCCAGGACCTCGGCCCCGCGCTGCGCGCCGCCGTGGAACAGGTGCCCGGCACCGAACTGATCGCCCCCGGGCGGACCCAGTCCGGCATCCTCGCCTTCCGGCACGAGGAGGTGCCGGCCGCGCTGCTGCGCCGCGGGCTCGCCGCCCGCGGGGTCGCCGTGTGGAAGACGGTCGCCCAGGAGACCCCGCTGTACCTGCCCGGCCGCGGTGTCGTCACGGCCGTACGCGCATCCGTGCACCACGACAACACGGCGGGGGACATCGAGGCGTTCGCCGACGCCCTGCTGGACGTCGTCGCCGAGGCACGACGGCCGCGGCCGGTTCCGGTGCCGCGCCTGCTGTCCGCCGTACTGCCCGCGCCGGCCGCGGCACAGCCGCACGGCGGCGTCCCGGTGGCCCGCGTCGCGCTGCCGCGTCAGCGCAGGGCCGGGCAGCGGCACCTGACCCTGGTGTCCTCCGGGCCGTCCGACACCATCCCGCTGGAGCCCGGGGCGTGAGCGGGCCTCAGCCGCCGCGGAGCATCCCTAAGGCGCCGGTCGAACGGCCGTGAATTAGGGGTGCTCCCGCATTCGTGCCGGGGTCCGCTCCGCCAGGAATAGGGGTCGGATGCCATTATGCTGCGGAATATACGCCCACATACTGGGTCGCATGGCGAACCCCACAGTGCTCACGGAGCAAATTCCGCCGGTCGCCCGAGGAGCAGGGAGTGATTTCTCCCGCCTGTCGCGCAGAATTTCCGAGGCAGGGCTGACGGAACGGCGCCCTGTCTACTACACCCTGCGATTCGGCGCCGTCGTCCTCGCACTGGCGGCCTGCTGTACGGCGTTCGCCGTACTGGGAGACAGCTGGCTGCAACTCCTCGTCGCGGCCGGCCTGGCCGCGGTCTTCGGACAACTCGGCCTCGCCGCCCACGACCTGGCGCACAAACAGGTGTTCACGCGGCGCCGCCCGACCGAGATCGGCGGGCTGATCGCCGCCAACGCGCTCCTCGGCATGAGCTACGGCTGGTGGATGAACAAGCACACCCGCCACCACGCCAACCCCAACCACGAGGAGAAGGACCCCGACGTCGCGCCCAACCTCATCGTGTGGTCGCGCCGGCAGGCGAGCGAGGCCCGGGGGCTCCCGGCCTTCATCGGCCGGCACCAGGCGGCGCTGTTCTACCCGATGCTGACGCTGGAGGGGTTCAACCTCTCCGTCGGCAGTTTCCGGGCCCTGTCCGCCCCGTCGATGAAACGGCCCTTCCTCGAAGGAAGCCTGCTCGTCGCGCACTTCGTCGTCTATTTCGGCGCCGTGTTCACGGTGCTCCCGCCCGGCAAGGCGGTCGCCTTCGTCGCCGTGCACATGGGGTTGTTCGGCCTCTACCTCGGCTCGGTGTTCGCCCCCAACCACAAGGGCATGCAGATGGTCACCGACGGCCAGGAGCTGGACTTCCTGCGCCGCCAGGTGCTCACCTCGCGCAACGTGCGCGGCGGCGCCCTCATCGACGCGCTGATGGGCGGCCTCAACTACCAGATAGAACACCACCTGTTCCCGAGCCTGCCCAGCCCCGCCCTGCGCGAGGCCCAGCGGATCACCGAGCAGTACTGCGCCGAACTGGGCATCCCCTACCACCAGACCGGACTGATCGCCTCCCACCGCGAGGCCCTGCGGCACCTCAGGGACGCCGGTGAACCCCTGCGGGCGCGCCGCTGAACCGAACCCGGTACCGGACCCCTGCACCGAACCCCTGCACGCGGCGGGCCGCCGGCGGACGTTCCGCCGGCGGCCCGTACGACTGGGCTGCGCGGGGTCAGAGCCCGAGCTTCACCTGGGCACCGCCGTCGATCTTCAGGTGCAGGCCGGTGACGTACCGCGACTCGTCCGAGGCCAGGTACACCACCGCGTGCGAGACGTCGGCGGGGGCGACGTACGGGATCGGCATGGCCTGGATGCCGGTGAAGATCGGCAGGGCGTCCTCGACCGTCGGGTTCTCCTTGTCGGGCATGAACGCCTGGTAGACGGCGTCGTTGAGGAGCATGTCCGTCTCGACGTTGGTCGGGTGCACCGCGTTGACCCGGATACCCTGCTGCGCGACGAGCTGGGAGAGCGTGTTGACGTACTCGACCAGCGTGTGCTTCGACAGGCGGTAGCCGGCGAAGCCCGGACCGGCCTGCGAGACGTCCGCGTGACCCGGCTGCAGGCCGACGATGGAGCCGACGAGGATGATCGAGGCACCCTCACCGAGGTGCGGCAACGCGGCGTGCACCGTGTTCAGCACGCCCGACAGGTTGATGTCGACGGTGTCGACGTACGCCCCGATCGGACGGCCCGCACCGATCGGCAGGATTCCGGCGTTCGGGATCACCACGTCCAGACGGCCCAGCTCGGCCACGCCCTCGTCGACGGCCCGCCGCAACGCGTCACGGTCGCGCACGTCCGCGACCCGGACCACCGCACGCCGCCCGGTCTTGCGGACCAGCCGGGCCGTCTCCTCCAGGTCCTCCGCGCTCGCCAGCGGGTACTGGACACTCTCGACCGCGCCGTCACCGAGGTCGATGACGATGACGTCCGCGCCCTCCTCCGCCAGCCGCACGGCGTGGCTGCGGCCCTGCCCTCGGCCCGCACCGGTTATTACTGCTACTTTTCCTGCCAGCCGGCCCATGGGGCCCTCCTTCGTATTCGGTGCGCAGTCCACCGGAGTGCAATGACTCGCCTCATTATTGGGGCGCCATGACCGCTCACAACGCGCCAATCACCCCTAAACCGATAGGGGGAGGCCCCTTGGTTTCCGGCTCGGGCGTGACCGGAGTGAAGGCCGTTACGGCGGGCGCCGCGGCCCTGTCCCGAGGCCCTCTCTTGCCGTCGGCCGTAATGAGGGACAATCTTCCCGTGCTGTTCACGATTCTGGGGCCGATGGAAGCGCGGACCGCCGAGGGCGAACCACTCGAACTCGGCGGCGCACGGCTGCGGTTGGTCCTCGCGCTGCTGCTGGAGGACGTCGGCAAGGTCGTCTCCACCGAGCGCCTCATCGACGAGGTGTACGGCGACGAGCCGCCCGCCAGCGCCGCCAACGCGCTGCAGTCCCAGATCTCCCGGTTGCGCCGCCGACTCGGCGTCACCATCGAGTCCCTGCCGCACGGTTACCGCCTCGACGTCGATCCCGACGCCATCGACGCCCACCGCTTCGAACGCCTGGCCAGGCAGGGACACGAGGCGCTCTCCCAGGGCGACCACCGCCGCGCCGCCGCCCTGCTGCGCGAGGCGCTCGGCCTGTGGCGCGGACCGGCCCAGACCCAGGCCGCCGCGCGCCTGGAGGAACTGCGGCTGGCCGCACAGGAGGACCGCATCGAGGCCGACCTCGTCCTCGGCGAATCCGACGCGCTCGTACCGGAGCTGCGGCAGCTGGTCGAGACGTATCCGCTGCGCGAGCGGCTGAGCGGACTGCTGATGCGGGCCCTGCACGCCAGCGGACGGCGGGCCGAGGCGCTCACCGTGTACGAGCACACCCGGACCACCCTCGTGGAGGAACTCGGCACCGACCCCTCGGCCGAACTCTCCCGGATCCACCAGGAGTTGCTGCGCTCCGACGGCGCGCCCGGCGGTATCACCCCGCGCGGCGTGCCCGCCCAGTTCACCAGCTTCGTCGGCCGCGACCAGGAACTGCGGCGGATCCGTGAACTCGTCGCCAGCGCCCGGCTGGTCACCCTCATCGGTCCCGGGGGCGTGGGCAAGACCCGGCTCGCCGTGGAGGCGGCGAGCAGTGAACGCGCCGACGACGTCTGCTTCGTGGAACTGGCACCCCTGGAGGACGGCGGGCAGGTCCACGCCGCCGTGCTCACCGCGCTCGGACTCAGGCCCGGCGCGGACGGTGGGCGCGGGCCCGAGGAACGCCTGGTGACCGCCCTGGCCGAGCGACGTCTGCTGCTGGTCCTGGACAACTGCGAGCACGTCGTGGAGGACACCGCCCGGCTCGCCCGGCGGCTGCTCGGCGCCTGTCCCGGCGTACGGATCCTGTGCACCGGACGCGAGGCGCTCGGCCTGACCGGGGAGGCGCTGTGCCCGCTGTCCCCGCTGGAGCGCCGCTCGGCCGTGCAACTGTTCACCGACCGCGCGGTGGCCGTCTCGCCCGGCTTCACCGCCGACGCGGCCCGGGCCGGCGTCGTCGAGTGGATCTGCACCGCCCTGGACGGCATGCCGCTCGCGCTGGAACTCGCGGCGGCCCGGCTGCGCACCCTGAACGTGGAGGACATCGCCGCCCGTCTCGACGACCGGTTCAAGCTGCTCTCCCGCGGCGACCGCACGGCGGACCCGCGCCACCGCACCCTGCGCTCCGTGGTCGAATGGAGCTGGGACCTGCTCGACGCCGACGAGCGGGCCATGGCCCGCCGGCTGACGGTGTTCGCCGGCGGTGCGACCTTCGCCGCCGCCGAGGCGGTGTGCCATCTGCCCGACACCGAGCAACTGCTCGACTCCCTGGTGGGCAAGTCGCTCGCGGAGCTGCGCGACGGGCGGGTGACGATGTTCGAGACGGTGCGCGCCTTCTGCGCCGAGCGGCTGGTGGAGTCCGGTGAGCAGGAGGAGTTCCGCCGGGCGCACGCCGCGTACTTCCTGGACCTCGCCCAGCGTGCCGAGCCCTGTCTGCGCCGCACCGAACAGGTGGAGTGGCTGGCCGTCCTCGGCGCCGAGCAGGGCAACCTGGAGGCGGCGCTGCGCTGGACCATGACCGCTGACCCGGAGGCCGCTCTGCGCCTGGTGGCCGAGCTCACCTGGTACTGGTGGCTGCGCGGGCTGACGGTGGAGCACGCCACGCTGGCCACCACGCTGCTGACCGGGATCGGCGAGCGACCGCCGCCGGGCCTGGACGAGGAGTACGCGCTGTGCGCGCTCAACGCCCACACCGAGTGGGCGCTGGAACGCGGTGCCGACCGGGCCGGC
Source organism: Streptomyces sp. NPDC001852 (assembly GCF_042891825.1). Lineage (NCBI taxonomy): Bacteria > Bacillati > Actinomycetota > Actinomycetes > Kitasatosporales > Streptomycetaceae > Streptomyces > Streptomyces sp. NPDC001852. The sequence goes on along the minus strand of NZ_JBIATN010000037.1, from coordinate 52,781 downwards.
CCGGACGGGCAGCAGTGGCTGGACCGGGCGGACGCGGTGCTGCTGGGCATCGACCGGCCGCTCCGGCGTCCGATCCTGACCGTGCTGCGGGCACTGATCGCCGGTCCGGGGCGGGCCGCGGACGAGGCCACCCGGCGCCGGCAGATCGGCGCGGACCCCTGGTCGCGGGCGGTCGGCCTGATGGGCGACGGCTTCCAGCCGTGGTTCGGCGGGCAGCCCGAGGAGGCCGAGGCGCAGTTCGTCACCGCCCTCGCGCACTTCCGCCAGACCGGGGACCGCTGGGGCATGGCCAACTGCCTCGACCCGCTGGCCATGTTCGCCGACTGGCGGGGCGACCACGAACAGGCGCTGGCCCATCTCGACGAGGCGATGGTGCTGGTCGGCCAGCTGGACGCGCCCGAGGAGATGGCGGGCCTGCTGTGTCATCGCGCCGACGCCCTGCTGCACTGCGGCGACTTCGAACAGGCCGCGGCGGACTACGGCCGCGCCGCCGAACTCGCCCGCCGCGTCGGCAGTTCCGACAAGGTCGCCGCCGCCCAGCTGGGCCTCGGTGACGTGGCGCGGCTGCGGGGTGACACGGCCGGTGCCCGGGAGTGGTACCAGCGGGGGCTGGCGTCCTGCGGCGACCACTGGTTCAGCGGCTCGCAGATACAGCGCCTGCACACCGGCCTCGGCCGCGTCGCCGAGGCCGAGCAGCGCCCCGAGGAGGCTCGCACCTGGCACGTGCGGGCGCTGCGCACGGCCCTTGAGCTGCACACCCCGGCCGACCTCGCCCAGGCCGCGGAGGGCCTCGCCGGGCTCGCCGTGCTGGAGGGGGCCGGGGAGCGGGCGGCCCTGCTGCTCGGCGCCGGGGTCGCCCTGCGCGGCATGGCCGTCGCCGGGGACCCCGACGTCACCCGCACCTCCCGCTCGGCCCGCGCCCTGGCCGGAGCGGACCTGTACGCGACGGAATACGACCGGGGCCGCGCCGTAACCCTCCAGGCGGCCGTCCAGCTCCTGACCGACACCCAGACCCGCGAACCGGTACCGGGCGCTCCGGAGTCCTGACGCGGCGTCCCGTACCGGGCCGGTGCGGCGTGGCTCTTGCGGCGGGCCGGGGAGTGCTGACGGGCTCGCGGGCCTGCGAACCGGTGCCGGTCGGGTGGGAGTCCTGACGCAGTGCCCTGCATCGGGCCGGTGTGGCGTGGCTCTTGCGGTGGGATGGGGAGTGCTGACGGGCTCGCAGGTCTGCTAACCGGTGCCAGGGGTGGCCGGGAGCCCTGACGCACGGTCCTGCCCCGGGCTGGGATGGCTCTTGCGGCGGGTGGGACGGCGTCGACCGGCTCGCAGGTCCGGGAATGTGTGGCGGGCGGATGGGAGGCGTGACGCGGCGGTCCGCCCCGGGCCGGCGCGGTTCCTGGCCGCCGTCGGTGGATGTGTCGGGGTCGGCGGTGATGTGGGCTGGCGGCAGCGGACGTGAGGGGGCCGGCAGGGGCGTGGGAGGCCGGGAGTGGGCCGGCGAGGCGTGGGCCGGTGGCAGTGGGGCGGCCAGGGGGTGCGGGGCAGGGGGCTGACCGGGGGCGGGTTCGCCCTGGTCACAGGCCTGACCGGTGCTTGTCAGCGGTGGTCAGCGGGCGGTGCCCGTGCGGTCAGCGGGGGCGGGCAACCTCGTGTTCAGGAAGCAGACGGCGCCGGGCGCGGCGCCACCTACCTGGCAGAGGAGCCCACCATGTACGAGCAGAACTTCACCGCCCCCGGCCGCCGAGTCCTCATCTCCGGCGCCAGCATCGCCGGGCCCTCCCTGGCCCTGTGGCTGAGCCGGTACGGCTACGAGGTCACCGTCGTCGAGAAGGCCCCCGCCCTGCGCGGCGGCGGCTTCGCCGTCGACTTCCGGGGTCACGTGCACCGCACGGTGCTCGAGCGCATGGGCATCTGGGACGAGGTCAACCGCTGCCAGACCCACATGGGCGAGCAGACCTTCGTCGACGAGACGGGCGCCGAGCAGATGCGCCTCGACCCCTCCTTCATGAGCGGCGACGTGGAGATCTTCCGCGGCGATCTGTCCCGGATCCTGTACGAGCGGACCAGGGACCGCGTGGAGTACGTCTTCGGTGACTCCATCACCTCGCTGACCGAGACCGCCGACGAGGTCCACGTCACCTTCGAACGCTCCGCCCCGCGCACCTTCGACCTGGTCGTCGGCGCCGACGGACTGCACTCCAACGTGCGGCGCCTGGCCTTCGGCGACGAATCGCAGTTCGTGCACCACCTCGGCTACTACGTCGCCGGCTTCGACGTGCCCAACCACCTCGGCCTGGACCGCACCGCCCGCTGGTTCAACGCCCCCGGCCGCGGCGTCTGCCTCAACAACTACGGCCGCGACCCCCGTACGGCCGGGGTCCTGATGGTCTTCGAGGCGGACCAGCCGCTCGACCACGACCGTCACGACCTCGCCGCCCAGAAGCGGCTCCTGGCCGAGCGGTACGCGGGCCTGGGCTGGGAGGTCCCGCAGATCCTCCGGGCCCTGGAGCAGACCGACGCGCTCTACCTCGACGCCATCGCCCAGGTCCGCATGGACCGGTTCGCCAAGGGCCGCGTGGTGCTCCTGGGCGACGCCGGGTACGGCGCCACCATGGGCGGCATGGGCACCGGACTCGCCGTCGTATGCGCCTACGTCCTGGCCGGCGAACTGGCCACCCACCCCGACCACAAGGCGGCCTTCGCCGCGTACGAGGCCCGGATCCGCCGGTTCGCCGAGGGCTGCCAGCGCACCGCCGGCGGCGCCGGACCGATGCTCGCCCCGTCCACCGCGGCCCGCATCCGACGCCGCAACCGCACCTACAAGCTCCTCAACGCCCCGCTGCTCGCCGGCTACCTGGACCGGCTGACGGTCAAGTCCGCCACCGCCATCGAGCTCAAGGCCTACCCGCTGCCCACCCCGCTCGCCGCGGCCCACACCCACTGAGCCGGCACCCCAGCGCAGGGACAGCCCCGGACGATGCCCCGGCATCGCGCCGGGGCCCGCTCGTTTTCCGGCCGAACTCCAGGGGAATTCGAGAGCGATATGGCCGCGGCTCGCCTTTCCGGCTCGATTCCCCACTCCTAGGGGGAGATAGGGGTGTGACGCGCCACGGCGCCTCCCATACCGTGGCTGCCGGGGTTTTCGTACCTCCCCTTTTTCATGTACCGACCCACAAACTCAAATCGGGGGTGCGGCGTTGGTCGGCCACCTGCATCTGACGGATGAAGAAAACGGAATACATTCCGGCCCGCCCGCGCACGGTGAACTCGTGCACGGGCTTCTGGACGCCGCCGAGGCCCAGGCACCGAACGCCCCCGCGGTCCAGGACGCGCACGGCGCGTGGACGTACCGGGAACTGGCCGCCCACAGCCGGGCCTTCGCCCGCTGGCTGAGGGACCGCGGAGTACGCCGCGGCGACCGCCTCGTCCTGCAACTGCCCACCAACCGGGCGCTGGTCGCCATGTTCCAGGGCGCCCTGCGCTGCGGGGTGGTGTTCGTACCGCTGAACCCGGCCATGAAGGCCTTCCACCTGCGGCAGGTCATCGGCAACGCCGAACCCGCCCTGGTCATCGGGGACGCCGCGAGCGCCGGGAACCTCGCCGAGGTCACCGACCGGCCGGTGGAGCGGATGGACACGCTCTGGCCCGAGGTGGAGCGGCTGCGCGAACAGGGCGCCGGCTTCACGGACCCGGAGGTGACGCCCGACGACGTGGCGACCCTCATCTACACCTCCGGCTCCACCGCCGCGCCCAAGGCCGTCATCTGCCCGCACGCCCAGGTCGTGTTCGCCACCCGCGCCCTCACCCGGGCGCTCGGCTACCGCGAGGACGACGTGGTGCTGTGCCGCTTCCCGATGTCCTGGGACTACGGCCTGTACAAGGTCCTGATGACCTGTGCCGTGCGCTGCCAGGTGGTGCTCGCCGAGCGCGAGTCGGACCTGCAGATCCTGCGCCGGATGCGCGAGGTCGGCGCCACCGTCGTCCCCCTCGTCCCGTCCCTCGCCACGATGATCATCACCCTGGCGGAGCGGACGCAGGCCGAACAGGCACCGGTGCGGATGTTCACCAACACCGGAGCCGCACTGCCCGGGGCCACCATCGACAAGCTGCGCGAGCACTTCCCCGGCGCCCGGGTGGTGCGCCAGTACGGCCAGACCGAGGCCAAGCGGATCACCGTCATGCCGCCCGAGGAGGACGGTGAGCGCCCCGGCTCCTCCGGACTGCCGCTGCCCGGCACCCGGGTGCTCATCCTGGACGACGAGGGCAACCGGGTGCCCGCCGGCGAGGTCGGCGAGATCGTCGCCGTCGGCCCGCACGTCATGCCCGGCTACTGGCGCAACGACGAGAACACCGCCAAGGCCTTCCGCACCGACCCGGTCACCGGCGAACGGCGCCTGCACACCGGCGACTACGGCCGGCTCGACGACGACGGCTACCTGTACTTCGAGGGCCGCCGCGACGACATGTTCAAGCGGAAGGGCTTCCGCATGAGCACCGTCGAGATCGAGGCCGCCGCCATGGACGTCCCCGGGGTGCGGGCCGCCGCCGCGCTGCCGCCCAGCGACACGCACGACCTGGCGCTGTTCGTCGAGGCCGACCTCAGCCCCGGCGCCGTACGCAAGGAGCTGGCCCGCCGCCTCGAACCGGCGAAGGTGCCCTCGATCTGCCGGGTTCTCACCGAGTTCCCGCTCACCCAGCACGGAAAGAACGCCCGGCAGGAGCTCGCCCTGCTGCTGGAGGGGAGTGCGTCATGAGTTCCGCCATCGACCCGGCCCGGCTGGCCGAGGAGTACGGCACCCCGCTGTACGTGTACGACCTGGACCGGGTCCGTGCCGCACGGCGCGACCTGTTCGGCTGGCTGCCGGACGGCTTCGAGGTGTACTACGCCTTCAAGGCCAACCCGCACCCCGACCTGGCCCGCGCCCTGCGTGACGGCGACGGGCCCGCCTGCAGGGCCGAGATCAGCTCCACCGGAGAACTCGCCGCCGCCCTGGAGGCCGGTTACCCGGGCTCCGACATCCTCTACACCGGCCCCGGCAAGACCGACGGCGAACTGGCCGCGGCCGTCGCCGCCGGAGTGCGCCACTTCTCCGCCGAGTCCCTGACCGACCTGGAGCACATCGGCGCCGCCGCCCTCGCCCAGGGCACCGTCGCCGACTGCCTGCTGCGCATCAACAGCGCCACCGCGGGCGCCACCACCAGCATCCGCATGACCGGCACGCCCACCCAGTTCGGCATCGACAGCGAGACCGTCGCCGAACTGGCCCCGCGCCTGCGCGCCGTACCCGGCGCCCGGCTGGCCGGACTGCACCTGTTCTCGCAGAGCAATGCCCGCGACGAGGCCGCCCTCATCGACGAGCTGACCCACACCCTCGAGGTCGCCGCGGCCATGCAGGAGGACCTGGGCGTCCCGCTCGGCCTGATCGACATCGGCGGCGGCTTCTCGGTGCCCTACGCCCAGGCCGGTGAGCGGGCCCGCTACCCCAAGCTGCGCGGCGAGCTGGAGGCCGCCCTCGACGTGCACTTCCCGCACTGGCGCGAGGGCACCCCGAGGCTGGCGGTGGAGTCCGGCCGCTACCTGAGCGGCGACAGCGGCACCCTCGTGGCCCGGGTCAGCAACGTCAAGGTCAGCCGCGGAAAGAAGTTCGTCATCCTCGACGCCGGCATCAACACCTTCGGCGGCATGTCCGGGCTCGGCCGGCTGCTCCCGGTCACCGTGCACGTCGACACCGCGGCCGAGACGGAGAAGGCCAGCCTGGTCGGGCCGCTGTGCACGCCCGGCGACGTCCTCGGCCGGCAGATCGAGGTCCCGGCGGGCCTCGGCCCCGGCGACCTGGTGCGCGTCGGGAACACCGGCGCCTACGGCCCCACCTCCAGCCTGCTGATGTTCCTCGGCCGGCCCGCACCCGTCGAGGTCACCGTCAGCGGCGGCGAGGTCGTCTCCGCGACCCGCATCGAGCACACGCGCGTCCCCCAGCCGCGGGAGGCCCCCGGTGACTGAGCCGACCCCGCCCGCCGACCTGCTCCCGGACAGCGCGGCCCGCCTGCCCGAGACCCCCCGGGGCACCGTGATCGTCTCCTCCCTCGCCTCCGACTCGCACACCTGGAACCTGGTGTTCCTGCAACTGCTCATCGAGGAGTGCGGCTACGAGGTCGTCAACCTCGGCCCGTGCGTGCCCGACGACCTGCTGGTCGCCGCATGCCTCGACCACGAACCGGAGATGCTCGTCATCAGCAGCGTCAACGGGCACGGCTACCAGGACGGCATGCGGGTCATCGAGCAGCTGCGCGCCCGGACGGAGCTGGCGGAGACGCCCGTCGTGATCGGCGGAAAGCTCGGCACCGACGGCCCCGAGGGCGTCAGCCGGGTGCTGGAGCTGACCCGGGCCGGCTTCGACGCCGTCTTCGAGGACGGCCAGGACCCCGTCGCGAACTTCCGTGCCTTCCTGGAGACCGGCCCCCAGGCCCAGCTGGACCGTGCCGACACGCTCAGGATCAGCGCATGACCGATCAGCTGCCGCTGCCCGCCGGCGCCGTCGAACCCGGCGGACGCCCCGTCGACTTCGGTGAGTTCGTCCGCCGCCGCGGCGCGGCCGAACGGCTCGTGGTGCAGCCCCGCATGGGCTTCGGCGACCCCGCCAGGATGCGCGAGGGACTCCTCGCCACCAAACTCGCCGACGGGGCCACGGTCGGCACCCTCACCCTGGACAGCTACACCCGCGTCGGTGACCACCAGGCCGTCGAGACGGCGCTGCGCGAGGGCATCAGCCTCAACGGATACCCCGTCGTCAACCATCCGGCGGCCACCACGGCCGCCGTGCTCGACGGCATCCGGGACGATACGTTCCCGGTGCAGGTCCGGCACGGCTCGGCCACCCCGCTGGACATCTTCCGGGCGCTCGGCCGGCTCCGGCTGAACGCCACCGAGGGCGGCCCCGTCTCCTACTGCCTGCCCTACGGGCGGATCCCGCTCGCCGACTCGGTGCGCAACTGGGCGGACTGCTGCGAGCTGTACTCCTGGCTGCGCGACGAGGGCGTCGAACCGCACCTGGAGACCTTCGGCGGCTGCATGATGGGCCAGCTGTGCCCGCCCTCCCAGCTCGTCGCCATCAGCCTGCTGGAGGCGCTGTTCTTCGCCCGGCACGGCATCCGCTCGCTGTCCCTGAGCTACGCCCAGCAGACCGACATGGACCAGGACCGGGAGGCGGTGCTGGCACTGCGCCGGCTGTGCGCGGAACTGCTGCCCACCTCCAACTGGCACATCGTCATCTACGCCTACATGGGCGTCTATCCCGAGACCTATCGCGGCGCCCACCGGCTGCTCGGCCGTGCCGCCCGCCTTGCCGTGACGACCGGCGCGCCCCGGCTGATCGTCAAGACCGTGGCCGAGGCCCGCCGCATCCCGACCGTCACCGAGAACGTCCTCGCGCTGGAGTACGCCACCGCCATCGCCCGGGCCACCGAGCCGGGCGACATCGCGGCGGCCGAACGGGCGGACTCCCAGACCTACCAGGAGGCGCGCGCCCTGGTGGACGCGGTGCTCAACCTGCACGACGACATCGGGCAGGCCCTGCTGGCCGCGTTCCGCCGCGGCTACCTGGACGTCCCCTACTGCGTCCACCCGGACAACGCCGGCCGGGCCCGCAGCCACATCGACGCCGACGGCAGGCTGCGCTGGGCCGAGACCGGAAATCTTCCGCTGGGCTCGATAGCCGAGCGGACCGCCGTACGCAAAATCACCTCGGCGGATCTTTTGCAGGACCTGTTCCACGTACGGATGATGTACGACGAACCCGGCGCCGAACTCGACGACGCACTGGTCGGGGAACTCGCCCGAAATTAATGGGCCGGGTAGGGGCGGATAGGGGTGGGGGAACGGCTCGCCGCCCACCTAGAGTCACAAGTCCCGGTCTGCCACCGGCCATTCACCGATTCAGGTTTTTCCGCGATATCGCACAGGGTGTGGAGTATGCAGATGAGCGGGTACGGAAGCTTTGTTTCTGACCTTGAGCGTGCCCGACTCGAGTCGCTTCCTCCGGGGGAGCAACTGCGTCTCCTGCTGGACCTGGTGTGCTCCGGCGCGGCGGAGGTGCACCGGCAGATCACGGCCGGCGCGGGCGAGGAGGACCAGCCGCCGCGGGCGTTCGTGCCGGACCGGCCCTTCCGCGACCAGGGCCTGGACTCGCTCGGGCTGGTCGCGCTGCAGCAGCGGCTGAACAGCGCCACCGGACTGTCCCTGCCGCCCACCGTCGGCTTCGACCACCCCACCCCGGCCGCGCTCGCCGGGCACCTGCGCACCGAACTGCTCGGGCAGGCGGCGGACGCCGGCCCGGCTCCGGCACCGGTCGTGCGCGCCGCCGACGCCGACGACCCGATCGCCGTCGTCGGCATCGGCTGCCGCTACCCGGGCGGCGTCCGTTCCCCCGAGCAGCTGTGGCGGCTGGTCGCCGAGGGGCGGCACGTCATCGAGCCGTTCCCCGCCGACCGCGGCTGGGACCTGGAGGCCCTCTACCACCCGGACCCCGAGACGCCCGGCACCACCTACGTCCGGCACGGCGGATTCCTGCCGGAGGCGGGCGAGTTCGACGCGGAGTTCTTCGGGATCTCCCCCCGCGAGGCCCTGACCATGGACCCGCAGCAGCGGCTCGTGCTGGAGACGGTGTGGGAGGCGCTGGAGCGCACGGGCACCGACCCGGACACCCTGCGCGGCACCCGCACGGCCGTGTTCGTCGGCGCCGAGCCGCAGGAGTACGGCGTCCGGCTGCACGAGGCGCCCGACGGGCTCGACGGCTACCTGCTCACCGGCAACGCGCCCAGCGTCATCTCCGGCCGGGTCGCCTACACCCTGGACCTGGACGGCCCGACCCTCACCGTCGACACCGCCTGCTCCTCCTCCCTGGTCGCCCTGCACCTGGCCGTGCAGTCGCTGCGCGCGGGGGAGTCCTCGCTCGCGCTGGCCGGCGGTGTCGCCGTGATGGGCAGCCCCGGTGTCTTCACCTCCTTCAGCCGGCAGCGGGGCCTGGCCCCCGACGGCGTCTGCAAGCCGTTCGCGGCGGCCGCGGACGGCACCGGGTTCGCCGAGGGCGTGGGCATCCTGGTCCTGGAGCGCCTGTCGGACGCGCGTCGCAACGGTCACCGGGTCCTCGCCCTGGTGAAGGGTTCCGCCGTGAACCAGGACGGCGCGAGCAACGGCATCACCGCGCCGAGCGGCCCCGCCCAGCAGCGGGTGGTGCGCGCCGCCCTCGCCGATGCGGGCCTCACCGGCGCCGACGTCGACCTGGTCGAGGCGCACGGCACGGGCACCACGCTCGGCGACCCGATCGAGGCACACGCCCTCATCGCCGCCTACGGCCGGGACCGCGACCCCGACCGGCCGCTGCGGCTCGGTTCGGTGAAGTCCAACATCGGGCACACCCAGGCCGCGGCCGGGGCGGCCGGCGTGATCAAGGTGATCATGGCCATGCGGGAAGGCGTACTGCCGCGCACCCTGCACGTGGACGAGCCGTCCCGCAACGTCGACTGGTCGGCCGGCACCGTGGAACTCCTCACCGAGGCCCTGCCCTGGCAGGGCGCCGGGCAACCCCGCCGCGCCGGTGTCTCCTCCTTCGGCGTCAGCGGCACCAACGCCCACGTGATCATCGAGGAGGCGCCGAGCGAAGCCGACGACGAGGACGAGCCCGGGACACCGCAGAACACCACCCCCGCCTCCACCCCCGCCCCTGTCTCCGGTCCCGTCCCCGTCGCCTTCTCCGCGCGTGGCGAGAACGCCCTGCGGGCGCAGGCAGGGCAGCTGCTCCGGCTGCTGCGGGAGCACACCGAGGTGGACGCCCACGCGCTCGGCCACGCCCTGGCCACCACCAGGGCCGTCCACCGCCACCGCGCCGTCGTCGTGGCCGAGGACCGCGCGGAGCTGCTGCGCGCCCTGGACACCGCGGCCGAGGGCGGCACCGACCGCGCGCTCACCCGGGGTCTGGCCGACGGCGGCCGGCTCGCGTTCCTCTTCACCGGCCAGGGCAGCCAGTTCCCCCGGATGGGCCGCGAACTCTACGTCTGCGAGCCGGTGTTCGCGAAGGCCCTGGACGCCGCCATCGGCCACCTCGACCTCCAGCTCGAACGTTCCCTGTGGGACGTGCTGTTCGCCCCCGAGGGCTCCGCCGACGCCGCCCTGCTGGACCGGACGATGTACGCGCAGACCGCGCTGTTCGCCCTCGAGGTCGCCCTGTTCCGGCTGCTGGAGTCGTGGGGAGTGCGGCCCGACCACCTCGCCGGGCACTCCCTCGGCGAACTCAGCGCCGCCCACGTCGCCGGCGTACTGAACCTGGAGGACGCCGCCACCCTGGTCGCCGCCCGCGCCCGGCTGATGCAGGCGCTGCCCGCCGACGGCGCCATGGTCGCCGTCCAGGCCACCGAGGAGGAGGTGCGCCCGCTGCTCGGCGAGCGGGTGAGCATCGCCGCCGTCAACGGCCCCGAAGCGGTGGTGGTCTCCGGCGACGAGACCGAGGTGCTGCGCATCCGGGCACACTTCACGGACGAGGGCCGCAAGACCAAGCGGCTGCGGGTCAGCCACGCCTTCCACTCGCCGCTGATGGAGCCGATGCTGACCGAGTTCGCCCGCGTGGCGAGCGTCCTCGACTACAAGGCGCCGGCGATCCCGGTCGTCTCCAACGTCACCGGCCGCATCGCCACCGCCGCCGAACTGTGCTCCCCCGAGTACTGGGTGCGGCACGTCCGCGAGGCCGTCCGCTTCGCCGACGGCACCCGCGCCCTGCGCGAGGCCGGCGTCACCACCTTCCTCGAGATCGGCCCGGACGCCGTGCTCTCCGCGATGGCCCGCACGGCCGTCAGCGACGACACCGACGCCGAGGACCTGCTCTTCGTCGCCGCCCAGCGGCGCGGCCGCGAAGGGCGGCGCGAGCTGCTCACCGCGCTCGCGGCAGTCCACACCCGGGGCGCCGCCGTCGACTTCGCCGCCCTGCACCCGGCCGGACAGCCCGCCGTCGAGCTGCCCACCTACCCCTTCCAGGGCCGCCGCTACTGGCTGACCGCCCCCACCGGCACCGGCGACGCGACCGCCCTCGGCCAGATCGCCCTCGGCCACCCGCTGCTGAGCGCGGCCGTCCCGCTGGCCGACGGCGGCGGCACCGTGCTCACCGGCCGGCTGTCCCCGCACACCCAGCCGTGGCTGGCCGACCACCGCATCTCCGGGGTGACCCTGCTGCCCGGAACGGCGTTCGTGGAACTCGCCGTACAGGCCGGCGACCAGGTCGGCTGCGCCCAGCTCGACGAACTGAACCTGCTGACCCCGCTGGCCCTGCCCGCGAGCGGCGGCGTGGTCCTGCAGGCCGTCGTCTCCGCGCCCGACGCCGACGGCCGCCGGGACCTGACCTTCCACTCCCGCCCCGAGTCGGCCCACGACGACGCGCCGTGGACCCGGCACGCCACCGCCGTGCTCAGCCCCGAACCGGCCCCCGCCCCCACCCCCCTGCCGGGGCAGTGGCCCCCGGCCGGCGCCGAGCCGGTCGACCTCACCGGCCTGTACGAGCGCATGGCCGAGCAGGGCTACGGCTACGGCCCCGCCTTCCAGGGCCTGCGCGGCGTGTGGCGCTCCGGCGGCGAGGCCTTCGCCGAGGTGGCACTGCCCGCCGACGCGGCGGCCGACGCGGGCGCGTTCGCCCTCCACCCCGCGCTGCTCGATGCCGTCCTGCAGTCCACCGACCTGGCCGCCGACGAACCCGAGTCCGCCCAGACCCGACTGCCGTTCGCCTGGACAGGGGTGTCGCTGTACTCCACCGGCGCCTCCTCCCTGCGCGTCCGCATCGTCCCCGACGGCCCCGACGCCGCCGCGCTGACGCTGTACGACACCGCGGGCGCCCCGGTGGCCCGCGTCGACGGCTTCCTGGTGCGGCCGGTCGCCGCGGAGGCGCTGCGCGCCGCCCGCGCCCACACCGAACTGCCGATGCGGATCGACTGGTACGACGTCCAGCCGGCCGCCCCGGCCACCGGCGCGTCCCCGGCCGTCCTGACGGTCGTCTCCCCGCACGGCGCGGACGTGCCGGAAGCGGTGCGCACCACCACCGCCGAGGTGCTGGACCGGCTGCGCGCGCACCTGGCCGCCGACGACACCGAGTCCCGGCTCGTCGTGATCACCCGGGGCGCGGTCGCCGTCTCCGACACCGACACCGTCGACCTGGCCCAGGCCCCCGTGTGGGGTCTGGTGCGTGCGGCGCAGGCGGAGCAACCGGGCCGGTTCGTGCTCCTGGACGTCACCGGGACCGAGCCCGCCGCCGCCGAGGCGGCCGCCGCCGCAGCCTCCGGCGAGCCCGAACTCGCCCTGCGCGAAGGCCGTTTCCGGGCCCCCCGCCTGGTCCCCGCCGACCCCGCGCAGCCCACCGAACTGCCCTGGGACGGCAGCGGCTCGGTCCTGGTCACCGGGGGCACCGGTGGTCTCGGCGCGCTGGTGGCCCGGCACCTGGTGACCGAGCACGGCGTACGGCACCTGATCCTGGCCGGCCGCCGGGGTCCCGAGGCGCCCGGCGCCGCCGAACTGCGCGACGAACTCGCCGGGCTGGGTGCCGAGGTCACCCTGGCCGCCTGTGACGTGTCCGACCGGCAGGCGCTGGCCGCACTGCTCGCCGGCATCCCCGACGACCACCCGCTGACCGGCATCGTGCACACCGCCGGCGTCGTCGACGACGGCCTCGTCACCTCGCTGACACCCGAACGGCTGGACACCGTGCTGCGGCCGAAGGCCGACGCCGCCTGGCACCTGCACGACCTCACCCGCGACCTGGGCCTGAAGGCCTTCGTGCTCTACTCCTCCACCGCCGGCTACCTGGACGGCGCCGGGCAGGCCAACTACGCGGCCGCCAACGTGTTCCTCGACGCCCTCGCCCAGCACCGACGCGCCCAGGGCCTCGCGGCCACCTCGCTCGCCTGGGGCCTGTGGACCGGCGACCGCGGCATGGGTGCCCAGCTCGACCGGGCCGCCCTGCAGCGCATCGCCCGCCTCGGCCTCGAACCGCTCGGCCCCGACGACAACCTCGCCCTGCTCGACGCCGCCCTGAGCGTCGACCGCGCGGTACAGATACCGGTCCGCGTGGACCGGCACGCCCTGGAAACCCGCACCGACGGCGTCCCGCCGCTGCTGTCCCGCCTGGCCCGCACCCCGGTACGGCGTACCGCCGCGGCCGGCGAGCAGGGCGCCCCCGTCGCCGAGGGCCTCGCCCACAGCCTGGCCGGACTCTCCGACGCGGAGCGCGCCGAGGCGCTCCTCGAGCTGGTCCGCGCCCAGATCGCCGCCGTGCTCGGCCACGACAGCGCGGCCGCCGTCGAACCGGGCCGCGCCTTCAGCGAGACCGGCTTCGACTCCCTCGCCGCCGTCGAACTGCGCAACCAGCTCAGGGCCGCCACCGGGCTGCGACTGCCCGCCACGCTCATCTTCGACTACCCCAACCCGAAGGCACTCGCGGCCCATCTCGCCTCCCGCCTCACCGGCGACGGCACCGCCCCGGCCCGCAGGCAGGCGGCGACCGGCGCGGCGGCCCACGACGACGAGCCGATCGCCATCGTCGCCATGAGCTGCCGCTACCCGGGCGGCGTCGAGACCCCCGAGGACCTGTGGCGACTGGTCGCCGAGGGCCGCGACGCCGTCACCGCATGGCCCACCGACCGCGGCTGGGACCAGAGCCTGTACGACCCCGAGCCCGGCGTCTCCGGCAGGAGCTCCAGCAACGAGGGCGGCTTCCTGCACTCCGCCGCCGACTTCGACCCGGAACCGTTCGGCATCAGCCCGCGCGAGGCCCTCGGCATGGACCCGCAGCAGCGGCTCCTGCTGGAGATCACCTGGGAGGCGTTCGAACGGGCCGGGATCGACCCGCGTTCCGTGCAGGGCAGCGACACCGGCGTCTTCGCCGGGGTGATGTACCACGACTGGATGACCCGCATGAGCGAGGTCCCCGAGGAGGTCGCCGGCTACATCGGCAACGGCAGCCTCGCCAGCGTCGTCTCCGGCCGGCTCTCCTACGTGTTCGGCCTGGAGGGCCCGGCCGTCACGGTCGACACCGCCTGCTCCTCCTCCCTGGTCGCACTGCACTGGGCGATCCAGGCGCTGCGCCGCTCGGAGTGCTCCCTGGCCCTCGCGGGCGGAGTCACCGTGATGGCGACACCGGACACCTTCGTCGACATGAGCCGCCAGCGGGGCCTCGCCTCCGACGGCCGCTGCAAGTCCTTCGCCGACACCGCCGACGGCACCGGCTGGGGCGAGGGCGCCGGCATGCTGCTCCTGGAGCGCCTGTCGGACGCCCGCGCCAACGGCCACCCGGTCCTCGCCGTCGTCCGGGCCACCGCGGTCAACCAGGACGGCGCCAGCAACGGCCTGACCGCACCCAACGGCCCCTCCCAGGAGCGGGTCATCGAACAGGCCCTCGCCACGGCCGGGCTCACCACCGCCGACGTCGACGCGGTCGAGGCACACGGCACCGGCACGGTCCTCGGCGACCCCATCGAGGCCCAGGCGCTCCTCAACACCTACGGCAGGCACCGCCCCGAGACGGGCACCCCGCTGCTGCTCGGCTCCATCAAGTCCAACGTCGGCCACACCCAGGCCGCCGCGGGCGTCGCCGGGATCATCAAGATGGTCGAGGCGATCCGCCACGGCGTGCTGCCCAGGACGCTGCACGTCGACGCGCCCAGCTCCAAGGTGGACTGGTCCGACGGCGCCGTGGAACTGCTCACCGAGACCCGCCAGTGGCCCGCCACACCGGGCGGCCGTCCGCGGCGGGCCGGCGTCTCCTCCTTCGGCATCAGCGGCACCAACGCCCACGTGATCGTGGAGGAGGTCACCGAGGACACCGCGCCGGAGCCGGTCCGGCTCCCGGCGCCCGTCCTGGCCTGGCCGGTCTCCGGCAAGACCGCCCAAGCGGTGCGGGGCCAGGCCGAGCGGCTGCGCTCGCACCTGGACACCCTGGCCGACGACGACATCGCCGTCACGGGCCTCTCCCTCGCGGTCTCACGCGCCACCCTCGACCACACCGCGGTCGCCACCGGCACCGACCGGGCGGACCTCGCCGCCGCCCTGGAGTCCATCGCCGCAGGTCATTCCATCACTGAGGCGACCACCGGAAAGCTCGCCTTCCTGTTCACGGGTCAGGGGGCGCAGCGGGTCGGGATGGGCCGGGAGCTGTACGAGGCGTTCCCGGTGTTCGCGGAGGCCTTCGATGCGGTCCTCGATGCGATCGATCTGCCGTTGCGTGAGGTCGTCTGGGGTGAGGACGCGGAGCGGTTGAGTCGTACGGAGTTCACGCAGCCGGCGTTGTTCGCGGTTGAGGTGGCGCTGTACCGGCTGGTGGAGTCCTGGGGTGTCAAGCCGGACTACCTTGCCGGGCACTCGATCGGTGAGTTCGCCGCCGCCCATGTCTCGGGTGTGCTGTCGCTTGCGGATGCGGCGAGGCTGGTCACCGCTCGTGGCCGGTTGATGCAGGCGTTGCCGGAGGGCGGCGCGATGGTCGCCGTGCAGGCGACCGAGGAAGAAGTGCGTCCGCTGCTGGCCGACGGGGTCGGCATTGCGGCCGTCAACGGTCCCCAGTCGGTGGTGGTTTCCGGGGTGGAGGCGGAGGCGCTGCGGATCAAGGCGCACTTCGAGGCGGAGGGTCGTAAGACGACCCGGCTGAAGGTCTCCCACGCGTTCCACTCGCCGCTGATGGAGCCGATGCTCGACGAATTCCGATCCATAGCAAGCGAGTTGGAGTACGGCACCCCGTCGATCCCGATCGTGTCCACCCTCACCGGCGCCCTGGTCACCGACGACCTGTCGGATCCGGAGTACTGGGTCCGCCACGTCCGCGAGGCGGTCCGGTTCGCGGACGCGGTGAAGGTGATGGCCGACAAGGGTGTCACCACATACCTCGAACTCGGCCCCGACGCGGTCCTGACCGCCATGGGACAGCAGACGGCCGAGGACGGGGTGTTCGTACCGGCCCTGCGCCGTGACCGCGACGAGACGCGTGAGGCGGTGTCCGCGCTCGGCAGGCTGCACTCCCTCGGCGCGGGCGTCGACTGGGTCGCGTACTACGGTGCCCCCGAGCGTGTCCCGGCCCGCACCGACCTGCCGACCTACGCCTTCCAGCGCAGTCGTTTCTGGCTGGACGCCACCGGTCCGGGTGCGGGCGACGTCGGTTCCGCGGGGCTCACGCCGGTCGACCACCCGGTGCTCAGCGCCCTCGTCGGCTCGCCCGAGCCGGACGGTGGTGTGGTGCTGACCGGGCGGCTGGTGGCCGGCGGCACCTGGGTGGCGGATCACGTGGTGCTGGGCAGTGTGCTGCTGCCGGGCACGGCGTTCGTGGAACTGGCGGTGCGGGCCGGTGACGAGGTCGGCTGCGGCCGGCTGGAGGAGCTCACGCTGCAGGCGCCGCTGGTGGTGCCCGAGCGGGGCGCGGTCCAGGTGCAGGTCGTCGTCGGGGGCGCGGACGCCTCCGGTGCGCGCACGGTGAACGTGTACTCGCGTGCGGAGGGTTCCTCCGGTGCCTGGACGCGGCACGCGTCCGGGTCGGTCACGCCCCAGGAGTCGGGCGCGGAGTTCGATCTGACCGAGTGGCCGCCCGCCGACGCCCAGCCGCTGGCCGTGGAGGGTGCGTACGAGGCGCTGGCGGGCCGGGGCTATGGCTACGGTCCGGTGTTCCAGGGGCTGAAGGCGGCCTGGCGGCGCGGCGAGGACGTGTTCGCCGAGGTGGCGCTGCCGGTGCAGGCGCACGCGGAGGCCGCCCGGTTCGGCCTGCACCCCGCCCTCCTGGATGCCGCCATGCACGCCGACCTGCTCGGCGAGGACGGCGCGGCCGACGGTGCCACCCTGCTGCCGTTCTCCTGGAACGGGATCACTCTGCACGCCGCCGGGGCCACCGAGTTGCGCGTCCACATCCGCCGTGTGCGCGGCGACGAGCTGTCCGCCATGTGGGTGGCCGACGCCACCGGGCAGCCGGTCGCCACCGTCGAGGAACTCGTCTCCCGCCCGGTCGCCTCCGAGCAGCTCGCCGCGGCCGGCAACCGGCACGCCGAGTCCCTGTTCCGGGTCGGCTGGCAGGAGCTGCCGGTTCCCGAGACGCCCGCCGGGACGGTCGTACGACTGCCCGGCCTGCCCGAACTCGACTCCGCCGTCCCGGAGTTCGACGACCTCGCCGCGTTCGGTACCTGGCTCGGCGAGGGCGGACAGGTGCCGTACACCGTGCTCGCCCCGCTGCCGCCCGCCGAGGGCGACGACGTGCCGGCCGCCGTCCGGGACCGGTCCGCCTCGGCGCTGGAGACCGTCCAGGCGTGGCTGGCGGACGAGCGGTTCGCCGGATCCCGGCTGCTGTTCGTCACCCGGTACGCGGTGGCCGCCCGCCTGTCCGACACCCTCGACCTGGCCCAGGCCCCGCTGTGGGGTCTCGTCCGGGCCGCCGAGGCGGAGAACCCCGGCCGGTTCGGGCTGCTGGACACCGACGGCCGACCGGAGTCCCTCGCCGTCCTGGCCGCCGCCGCAAGCTCCGGCGAGCCCGAACTCGCCGTACACGGGGGCCACTTCGCCGTGCCCCGGCTGACGGCCGCGAAGCCGGGCGAGCCCGCCGAACTGCCGTGGGACGGCACCGGCACGGTGCTGGTCACCGGCGGCACCGGTGGTATCGGTGCGCTGCTGGCCCGGCACCTGGTGGCCGAGCACGGCGTACGGCACCTGGTGCTGGCCGGCCGCCGGGGTGCCGAAGCCCCGGGCGCCCGCGAACTCCGCGACGAGCTCGCCCAGTCGGGTGCCGAGGTCACCCTGGCCGCGTGCGACGTCTCCGACCGGGAGGCGCTGGCCGCGCTGCTCGCCGCCGTACCGGCGGAGCACCCGCTGACCGGCGTCGTCCACGCGGCCGGCGTCACCGACAGCGCGCTGGTCGGCGAGCTGACCCCTGAGCGGTTCGACACCGTGCTGCGGCCGAAGGCCGACGCGGCCTGGCACCTGCACGAGCTGACCCGCGACCTGGACCTGAAGGCCTTCGTGCTCCTCTCCTCCGCCGGCGGCACGGTCCTCGCCGCCGGACAGGCCAACTACGCGGCCGCCAACGTCTTCCTCGACGCCCTCGCACACCACCGCAGGTCCGCCGGACTCGCCGCCACCGCGCTCGCCTTCGGCATGTGGAACACCGACACCGGCATGGGCGAGGTCACCGCGGCCGACCTGGAGCGGATGCGCCGGCTCGGCCTGCCCGCCCTCGACGTGGCCGACGCCCTCGCCCTGTTCGACGCGGCGCTGGCCACCGGGGCCCACCAGATCATCCCGGTGCGGGTCGACCGGGCCGCGCTGGGCGCCCGGACCGACGAACCGCCCGCGCTGCTGCGCGGCCTCGTCCGCGGCACCGGCCGCCGGGCCGCGGCCACGGCACAGGCCGGTGGGACGGGCGGCTTCGCCGAGCGCCTGGCCGCGCTCAGCGAGGCCGAGCGCGACCGCACCGTCCTCGAACTCGTCCGCGCCCAGGTCGCCGCCGTGCTCGGCCACAGCGGAGCGCAGTCCGTCAGCCCGGAGAAGGCGTTCCGGGAACTCGGCTTCGACTCCCTCGCCGCCGTCGAACTGCGCAACGCGCTCGGCGCGGCGACCGGCCTGAAGCTGCCCGCCACCCTGGTCTTCGACCACCCCAACTGCCGCGCCGTCGCCGCCCTGATCAAGGAGAAGACGGGAGCCGCCGCGGGCACCGCCCGCGCCACCGCGCCGTCCCGTACCGCCCCGGCGCCGGCGGCCGGTTCCGACGACCCGGTCGCGATCGTCGGCATCAGCTGCCGTTTCCCGGGCGGGGTGCGCTCCGCCGACGACCTGTGGCAGCTGCTCGTCGAGGAGCGCACCGCCATCACCCCGTTCCCGGCGGACCGGGGCTGGGACGCGCAGGGCATCTTCCACCCCGAGCCCGGCACCCCCGGGCACACCTACACCGTCGAGGGCGGCTTCCTGCACGACGCGGGCGAGTTCGACCCCGAGTTCTTCGGCATCATGCCGCGCGAGGCCCTCGCGATGGACCCGCAGCAGCGGCTGCTGCTGGAGGCCGCCTGGGAGGCCCTGGAGCGGACCGGCACCGACCCGACCACGCTGCGCGGCACCCGCACCGGCGTGTACGTCGGTTCGATGTACCACGAGTACGCCACCCAGGCCGGGCAGGTCTCCGACGACCTCGCCGCCTACCTCGGGAACGGCAGCGCAGGCAGCATCGCCTCCGGCCGCGTCGCCTACACCCTCGGCCTGGAGGGCCCGGCCGTCACGGTCGACACCGCCTGCTCCTCCTCCCTGGTCGCCCTGCACATGGCCTGCCAGGCGCTGCGGCAGGGCGAGGTCGACATGGCGCTGGCCGGCGGTGTCACCGTGATGCCGACGCCGGACATCTTCGTGGACTTCAGCCAGCAGCGCGGGCTCGCTCCCGACGCCCGCTGCAAGTCCTTCGCCGCCGCCGCCGACGGCACCGGCTGGTCCGAGGGCATCGGCCTGCTCGCCGTGGAGCGCCTGTCGGACGCCCGCGCCAAGGGCCACCCGGTCCTCGCCGTCATCAAGGGCTCGGCGATCAACCAGGACGGCGCCAGCAACGGTCTGACCGCGCCCAACGGCCCCTCCCAGGAGCGGGTCATCGAGCAGGCCCTGAAGGCGGCCGGGCTCGGCCACGGCGACGTCGACCTGATCGAGGGCCACGGCACCGGCACCCGTCTGGGTGACCCGATCGAGGCGCAGGCGCTGCTGGCCACCTACGGCCAGGACCGCCCCGCGGACCGGCCGGTCTGGCTCGGCTCCATCAAGTCGAACATCGGCCATGCCCAGGCCGCCGCCGGGGTGAGCGGTGTGATCAAGGCGGTCATGGCGATCCGGCACGGCGTCCTGCCCAAGTCCCTCCACGTCGACGAGCCCTCGCCCAACGTGGACTGGTCCGCCGGTGCGGTACGGCTGCTGACCGAGGCCAGGCCGTGGCCGGAGCACTCCGGCACGCGCCGCGCCGCGGTCTCCTCCTTCGGCCTGAGCGGCACCAACGCCCATGTCATCCTGGAGCAGGCACCGGAGCCCGCCGCGCCGGCCGACACCCCGGCGGTCGCGCCCGCTCCCGTACTGCCGCTGCTGCTCTCCGCCAAGAACGCCGCCGGCCTGCCCGCCCAGGCCGACCGGCTCCGTGCTCATCTGGCCGAGCACCCCGAACTCAGCCTGCTCGACGTCGCCTACTCGCTGGCCACCTCACGCGCGGCCCTCGACCACCGCGTCGCCCTCACCGCCGCGGACCGCGACGAGGCCCTGCACGCCCTCACCGCCCTGGCGGAGGGCCGCCCGTGGCCCGGCTCCCTCACGAGCCGCAACCGCTCGGACGGCCTGACGGCGTTCCTGTTCACGGGTCAGGGGGCGCAGCGGGTCGGGATGGGCCGGGAGTTGTATGACGCGTTCCCGGTGTTCGCGGAGGCCTTCGATGCGGTCCTCGATGCGATCGATCTGCCGTTGCGTGAGGTCGTCTGGGGTGAGGACGCGGAGCGGTTGAGTCGTACGGAGTTCACGCAGCCGGCGTTGTTCGCGGTTGAGGTGGCGCTGTACCGGCTGGTGGAGTCCTGGGGTGTCAAGCCGGACTACCTTGCCGGGCACTCGATCGGTGAGTTCGCCGCCGCCCATGTCTCGGGTGTGCTGTCGCTTGCGGATGCGGCGAGGCTGGTCACCGCTCGTGGCCGGTTGATGCAGGCGTTGCCGGAGGGCGGCGCGATGGTCGCCGTGCAGGCGACGGAGGACGAGGTACGTCCGCTGCTGGCCGACGGGGTCGGCATTGCGGCCGTCAACGGTCCCCAGTCGGTGGTGGTTTCCGGGGTGGAGGCGGAGGCGCTGCGGATCAAGGCGCACTTCGAGGCGGAGGGTCGTAAGACGACCCGGCTGAAGGTGTCGCACGCGTTCCACTCGCCGCAGATGGAGCCGATGCTCGCCGAATTCCGATCCATAGCAAGTGGGTTGGAGTACGGCACCCCGTCGATCCCGATCGTCTCCACCCTCACCGGTGCCCCGGTGACGGACGACCTGTCCGACCCGGAGTACTGGGTCCGGCACGTTCGCGAAGCCGTCCGGTTCGCCGACGCCGTACGGGCGTTGGAGTCGGCCGGTGTGGGCGTCTTCGTGGAGCTGGGGCCGGACGCGGTGCTGACCGCCATGGGGCAGCAGAGTGCCGGGGACGCCGTGTTCGTGCCCACGCTGCGGCGCGGCCGGCCCGAGATCCGGGAGGCGGCGGCCGCGCTGGCGCACCTGCAGGCGCTCGGTGCCAGGCCCGACTGGTCCGCCGTGTATCCGGGCGCCCGGCGGGTCGACCTGCCCACCTACGCCTTCGACAGGCAGCACTTCTGGCTCACCCCGCAGGCGCCGGAGGCGGACACGGTCGCCACGGACGCGACCGGGCTCGGGCTCGTCGACGCAGGGCATCCGCTGCTCGGGGCGGTGCTGTCGCTGCCGGACGGTGGCGCGGTGCTGACCGGGCGGCTGGTGGCCGGCGACTCCTGGGTGGCGGATCACGTGGTGCTGGGCAGTGTGCTGCTGCCGGGCACGGCGTTCGTGGAGCTGGCGGTGCGGGCCGGTGACGAGGTCGGCTGCGGCCGGCTGGAGGAGCTGACGATGGAGGCGCCGCTGGTGGTGCCTCAGGACGGCGCGGTCGCCCTCCAGGTGATCGTCGGCGGACCGGACGCCTCCGGCGGGCGTTCGGTGAGCGTCCATTCGCGTGCGGAGGGTTCCTCCGGTGCCTGGACGCGGCACGCGTCCGGGTCGGTCACGCCCCAGGAGTCGGGGCCGGAGTTCGATCTGACCGAGTGGCCTCCGGTTGGTGCCGAGCCGTTGGCCGTGGAGGGCGCGTACGAGGCGCTGGCGGGCCGGGGCTATGGCTACGGTCCGGTGTTCCAGGGGCTGAAGGCGGCCTGGCGGCGTGGCGAGGACGTGTTCGCCGAGGTGGCGCTGCCGGTCCAGGCGCACGCGGAGGCCGCCCGGTTCGGCCTGCACCCCGCCCTGTTCGACGCGGCCAGCCACGTCGACCTGCTGGACGACACCGCCGGTACCGCCCTGCCGTTCGTCTGGAGCGGTGTCACGCTGCACGCGGCCGGGGCCGCGGAACTGCGCGTCCAGGTACGCCGGGTGGGCGGCGACGACGTCACCCGGCTGCACCTGGCCGACGCCACCGGGCAGCCGGTCGCCACCGTCGAGAAGCTGGTCGCCCGGCCGGCCTCCGCGCGGGCCCTGGCCGGCCCGGCCGCCGTGTCGGACTCGGTGTTCCGCTTCACCTGGCCGCAGGGCCCGGCGCTCACCCCCGACGGCACCGCGCTGCCGGTGCTGGACGAGGTGCGCGCCGCCGCCGACGGCACCGTGCCGCCGTACGTGCTGCTTCCGGTCCGCTCCGGCACCGGTGACCTGGGCGAGGCGGCCCGCGTGGGCACCCTCGAGGTGCTCGCCGCGGCGCAGGAGTGGCTGACGGAACCGAGGTTCGCCGACTCCACCCTGGTGGTGCGCACCCGGGGCGCGGTCGCCGTCGCCGACGGTGAGGACCCGGACGTCACGCAGGCGCCGGTGTGGGGTCTGATCCGGGCGGCGCAGGCGGAGAACCCGGGCCGGTTCGTCCTGCTCGACACCGACGACAGCGAGGCCTCGGCACGGGCCGTGGCCGCCGCGGCCGCCTGCGGGGAGAGCGAGCTGGCGCTGCGGGCGGGCCGGGCGCACGTCCAGCGGCTGGCCGCGGTGGAGACCGGCGGCACCGCCGCGACCCCCTGGGACGGCACCGGCACGGTGCTCGTCACCGGCGGCACCGGAGGCCTCGGCGCGCTGGTGGCCCGGCACCTGGTCACCGAGCACGGTGTGCGGCACCTGGTGCTGGCCGGCCGCCGCGGCCTCGACGCCCCCGGCGCGACCGGGCTGCGGGACGAACTGGCCGCACTCGGCACCCGAGTCACCGTCGCCGCCTGTGATGTGACGAACCGTCAGGATCTGGCCGCGTTGATCGCCGCCGTACCCGCCGACCATCCGCTGACCGGTGTCGTGCACGCGGCGGGCATCGTCGACGACGGCCTGGTCACCTCGCTGACCACCGACCGGGTGGACGCCGTCCTGCGGCCCAAGACCGACGCGGCCTGGCACCTGCACGAGCTGACCCGCGACCTGGACCTGAAGGCCTTCGTGCTCTTCTCCTCCACGTCCGGCTTCTTCGACAACGGCGGCCAGGCCCCCTACGCCGCGGGCAACGTCTTCCTGAACGCCCTCGCCCAGCACCGGCGCGCCCAGGGACTCGCGGCGACCGCGCTGGTGTGGCACCTGTGGGCCGGTGACGGCATGGCCGCCGCCCTGAGCGACGCGGTCGTCGAACGGCAGCGGCGGCTCGGCATCCCGGCCATGGACCCGGGCGACGGCCTGACCCTGCTCGACGAGGCCCTGACCGCGGGCGAGGCGCTGCTCGCGCCGCTCAGGCTCGACCGCGACGCGCTGCGGGCCTCGGCCGCACCGCCGGCCCTGCTGCGGGACCTGACCGGCGGCACACCGGCAGCCCCGCGCCGCCCGGCCCGTGCCGCCGTACGTCCCCTCCGGGCGCCCGCCGTCCAGGAGCCGGAGACGTTGGTGGACCGGCTGGCTGGGCTGGAGGAGGCCGAGCAGCTGCGGATCGTGCTGGATGTGGTGCGTGAGCAGGTGGCGCTGGTGCGGCATGCGGAGCCGGGGTCGATCGATGTGCGGCGCGGGTTCACGGAGATGGGGCTGGACTCGTTGGCGGCGATCGAGTTGCGCAACGCTCTGGCGGAGGCGAGCGGGGTCCGGCTGCCGGCGACGCTGATGTTCGACTACCCCAACGCGGAGGCGCTGGCCCGGTTCCTGCTGGAGGAACTCGACCCGCCGGCCGTCGCCCCGAGCCGGACGCCGGCGCCCGCCGTCCTGGAGCCGGAGACGTTGGTGGACCGGCTGGCTGGGCTGGAGGAGGCCGAGCAGCTGCGGATCGTGCTGGATGTGGTGCGTGAGCAGGTGGCGCTGGTGCGGCATGCGGAGCCGGGGTCGATCGATGTGCGGCGCGGGTTCACGGAGATGGGGCTGGACTCGTTGGCGGCGATCGAGTTGCGCAACGCTCTGGCGGAGGCGAGCGGGGTCCGGCTGCCGGCGACGCTGATGTTCGACTACCCCAACGCGGAGGCGCTGGCCCGGTTCCTGCTGGAGGAACTCGACCCGCCGGCTGTCACGCCCGGCGCCCCCGCCCCGGCCGCGGCGCAGGAGGACCGGCCCGGCATCGGCGACCTGCAGGGCATGGCGGTGGAGGACCTGGTCCGGGCGGCCCTGGGAGCCGCCACGTCCGATGGAAACGAAGGCTGAAGGCGGACACCATGGAAGTCGACCAGATAGTCGAGGCGCTGCGCGCCTCCATGATCGACAACGAGCGGCTGCGCCGGCAGAAGGAGGAACTGGAGCGGGCGGCCACCGAACCCCTCGCGGTCGTCGGTATGGCCTGCCGTTTCGCCGGCGGCGTCGACTGCCCCGACGACCTGTGGCAGATGCTCCTCGACGGCCGGGACGGCGTCACCGGGTTCCCCACCGACCGCGGCTGGGACGTGGAGTCGCTCTACGACCCCGACGGCGGCCCCGGCAAGAGCATCACCCGGCAGGGCGCCTTCCTGCACGACGCCGCCGAGTTCGACGCCGACCTCTTCGGCATCTCACCGCGCGAGGCGGAGGAGATGGACCCGCAGCAGCGGCTGCTGCTGGAGACCGCCTGGGAGACGCTGGAGAACGCCCGCATCGACCCGCTGTCCCTGCACGGCAGCGACACCGGCGTCTTCGCCGGGCTCATGTACCACGAGTACGAGGGCGCCAGCACCGGCGGCAGCCTGGTCAGCGGCCGGATCGCCTTCACCCTGGGCCTGGAGGGGCCGGCCGTGACCGTCGACACGGCCTGCTCCTCCTCGCTGGTCGCCGTCCACCTGGCGGCCCGCGCGCTGCGCCAGGGCGAGTGCTCGCTGGCCCTGGCGGGCGGGGTCACCGTGATGGTCGCCCCCGAGACCTTCCAGTACTTCACCAAGCAGAAGGGCCTGTCCCAGGACGGCCGCTGCCGCTCCTTCGCCGCGGCGGCCGACGGCACCGGCTGGGGCGAGGGCACCGGAATGCTGCTGCTCGAGAGGCTCTCCGACGCCGTGCGCAACGGACGCCGCATCCACGCCGTCGTCCGTGCCACCGCCCTCAACCAGGACGGCGCCTCCAGCGGCATCACCGCCCCCAACGGGCCCGCCCAGCAGCGCGTCATCAAGCAGGCGCTCGCCCAGGCCGGGCTCACCTACCAGGACGTCGACGCGGTCGACGCGCACGGCACCGCCACCCGGCTCGGCGACCCCATCGAGGCCCAGGCCCTGCTGGCCACCTACGGCCAGGACCGTCCCGCGGACCGGCCGCTGTGGCTGGGCTCGGTCAAGTCCAACCTGGGCCACACCCAGGGCGCGGCCGGCGTGGCCTCGCTGATCAAGATGATCCTCGCCCTGCGCGAGGGCATCCTGCCCCGCACCCTCCACGTGGACGAGCCCACCCCGCACGTCGACTGGAGCTTCGGAAACGTACGGCTGCTGACCGAGCAACAGCCCTGGCCGCAGACCGGCCGGCCCCGGCGGGCCGGCGTGTCGTCCTTCGGCATCAGCGGCACCAACGCACACGTGATCCTCGAACAGGCACCGCCCCCCGCGGACGCCGGGGCCGACGCGCGCCCGGCGGCGGCCTGACCCGGACGACGCGGACCCCTAGGGAAGGACGTGGGCCCCATGGCCACCCCAGCCAGCACCGCCACCCTCGAACCTCGCGTCGACTCCGACGCCTTCCGGCAGGTGCTCTCCCGCTTCTGCAGCGGTGTCACCATCATCACCGGACTGGCCGAGGAGCACGGTCGCACCGTACCGGCCGGCCTGACCTGCCAGTCCTTCTTCTCGCTGTCCCTCGACCCCCCGCTGGTGGCCTTCTCGGTCGCCCGGACCTCCCGCACCTGGCCGACCATCGAGCCGTCCGGCGCGTTCTGCGTCAACGTGCTCAGCGCCGCCCAGCAGACGCTGTGCCGGTCCTTCGCGGTCAGCGGGTCCGACAAGTTCGCCGGGCAGGACTGGATGCCCGCACCGGCCACCGGATCGCCGGCCCTGCCCGGCTCGCTGGCCTGGATCGACTGCGCCGTCGAGACGGTGCACCCCGGAGGCGACCACTGGCTGGTCGTGGGCCGGGTCCTGCACCTGAACGCGGCCGACCACGAGGCCGATCCGCTGTTGTTCTACCGCGCAGCCTTCCGCCGCCCCGCGGCCGCCTGACGCGGCACCACCGACCCGCGCCCATCCAAGGAGCACACACACCATGCGATTCGGTCTCATCTACCACCACCAGCTCCCGCGCCCGTGGCAGCAGGACAGCGAGGAGAAGCTGTTCAACGAGTCCCTGGAGCAGATCGAGCTGGCCGACAAGCTCGGCCTGGACTACGCCTGGGCGACCGAGCACCACTTCCTCGAGGAGTACTCGCACTCCGGCGCCCCCGAGGTGTTCCTGGGCGCGGCGGCCGCCCGCACCCGCAACATCCGCCTCGCGCACGGCATCGTCCAGCTCCCGTCGGCCGTGAACCACCCGGTGCGCGTCGCCGAGCGCATCGCCACCCTGGACCTGATCTCCGGCGGCCGGGTCGAGTTCGGTTCCGGCGCGGGCAGCTCCCAGCTGGAGCTGGCCGCGTTCGGCGTGGACCGCGAGAGCAAGAAGGAGCAGTGGGCCGAGAACGTCAAGGTCATCACCCGGCTGCTGACCGAGGCGCCGTTCACCGGCCACCAGGGCCGCTTCACCGACGTACCGCCGCGCAACCTGCTGCCCAAGCCGAAGCAGACCCCCCACCCGCCGATGTGGCTGGCGTGCAGCGCCCGCACCACCATCGAGGACGCCGCCCGCAACGGCATGGGCGCCCTGTCCTTCTCCTTCGTCTCCCCCGAGGAGGCCAAGGACTGGGTGGACGCCTACTACGGCATCATCCAGTCCGACGAGTGCAGGCCGATCGGCTTCAACGTCAACCCGAACTTCTCCGTCGTGGTGCCCTTCATGTGCCACCAGGACGAGGACACCGCCCTGGACCGCGGCCTGGACGGCGCCCACTTCTTCTCCTACGCGCTGATGCACTACTACATCTCCGGCGACCACAAGCCGGGCGTCACCAGCGTGTGGGAGGAGTTCGAGAAGAACCGCGCGAGCGTCGGCCTGGTCCGCGAGCCCGCCGCGCCGGCCGGCGACGGCGAGGAGCAGCCCGAGGACGTCAGGAAGATGCTCGAGCAGATCACCTCGCTGCGCCGCGGCATCGGCACCCCCGAGCAGATCGCCGACATGATCCGCCGCTACGAGGCGGCCGGCGTCGACCAGATCATCTTCTCGGTGCAGATCGGCAAGAACAAGCACGAGCACATCATGGAGTCGCTGGAGCTGTTCGCCTCCGAGGTGCTGCCGGAGTTCGCCCCGCACCGCGACGCGGTGGACGAGGCCAAGCGCGACCGGCTGGAGCCCGCCGTCCGCGCCGCCCTCGCCCGCGTCGAGCAGACCGACGCCGACGTCAGCGACTACATCATCGCGCCGGAGCTGAGGGCCTGACATGACCGCGGACACCACCGTGGGCACCGGTGCCTGGGTCCGGCGCTTCCACCCCGGTCCCCAGGGTGCCCCGCGCCTGGTGTGCCTGCCGCACGCCGGCGGTTCGGCGTCGTACTTCTTCCCCGTGTCCCGGCAACTCGCCTCCACCGCGGAGGTCCTGGCGATCCAGTACCCAGGACGCCAGGACCGCCGGCACGAGCCGTGCATCGACAGCATCCCCGCCCTGGCGGACGCGCTCGTCGAGGAACTGCGCCCGTACGGGGACCGGCCCCTCACCCTGTTCGGCCACAGCATGGGCGCCAGCCTCGCCTTCGAGGTGGCGCTGCGCCTGGAGCGGGCCGGGGGGACGGTGCGCCACCTCTTCGCCTCCGGGCGGCGGGCGCCCTCCACGGTGCGGGACGAGCGGGTGCACCTGAGGGACGACGACGGGCTGATCGCCGACGTCAAACGGCTCAGCGGCACCGACGAACAGGTCCTCGGCGACGAGGAGATCGTACGGATGATCCTGCCCGCCATCCGGGCCGACTACCGAGCGGCGGAAACCTACCGCTACACGCCCGGACCCCCGCTGAGCTGCCCGGTCACCGTCCTGACCGGCGACGCCGACCCGCATGTCACCGACGGGGAGGCGCGGGCCTGGCAGCAGCACACCACGGGGCCGTTCGAGCTCAGGGCCTTCGCCGGCGGCCACTTCTACCTCAACTCCCATGCGGCCGAGGTCATCTCGGTCATCGACAAGGCACTGAGGGGCTGAGACAGGGGCCCGGAACCACCACGGCCCGCCCGCACCGCCGCCCCCCTCCGTCTTTAGGGGGGCGGCAGCGGTGTTTAGGGGGTCGTACGCGTGGCTCCGGCGCGACCCGCTTGGCTTCAATCGGTACGTGGCCGAATCGGTGCGGACCAGGACACCGACCCATTCCACGGCCGGCCGATCCAGCTGAAGGGAATGTCCTCCATCATGTCCATCGCGTCCACTGCGCCTGCTGAAACCCGTCCTGTCGGCCCCCTGTTCGCACCCGTGACGCTGGGCGGCGTACCGCTCAGGAACCGTTTCGCCATGGCGCCGATGACCCGCAGCATGTCCCCGGGCGGCGTTCCGGGAGCCGACGTCGCGGCGTACTACGCGCGGCGCGCCCAGCACGGCGTAGGCCTGATCATCACCGAGGGCACCGTGGTGAACCACCCGGGCTCCACCAACGACCCGGCCGTGCCGCACTTCTACGGCGAGCAGGCGCTGGCCGGCTGGGCCGAGGCCGTGCGCCAGGTGCACGCCGCCGACGGGAAGATCTTCGCCCAGCTGTGGCACGTCGGCCTGGCCCCGCTCGCCGGCGGGGAGCCCGGCGCGGGCACGATGGTCGGCCCCTCCGGGCTCATCGTCCCCGGCCAGCGGGTGACCGAGCCGATGACCCAGGAACAGATCGACGCCGTCGTCGAGGCGTTCGCCCAGGCCGCCGCGGACGCCGAGCGGCTCGGCTTCGACGGCGTCGAACTGCACGGCGGACACGGCTATCTGATCGACCAGTTCTTCTGGGCGGGCACCAACGAGCGCACCGACGGCTACGGCGGCGACATCGCCGGGCGCACCCGGTTCGCCGTGGAGATCATCGAGGCCGTGCGCGCCCGGGTGAGCCCCGGCTTCCCGGTGGTGCTGCGCTTCTCCCAGTGGAAGACCGCCGACTTCACCGCCCGCCTCGCCGAGACCCCCGAGGAACTGGAGGAGTTCCTCACGCCGCTGACCGAGGCCGGCCTCACCGCCTTCCACTGCTCGACCCGGCGCTTCTGGAACCCGGAGTTCGAGGGGTCGGACCTGAACCTCGCCGGCTGGACGAAGAAGCTCACCGGCAAGCCGGTCATCACCGTCGGCTCGGTCGGCCTCGACGGCGACTTCATCACGATGTTCGCCGAGGGCACCGGCGCCGGTACCCAGGGCATCGACAACCTGCTGGACCGCCTGGCGAACGAGGAGTTCGACATCGTCGCCGTCGGGCGCGCGCTGCTCGGCGACGCCGAGTGGGTCGCCAAGATCCGCGACGGCCGCCTCGACGAGCTGAAGCCCTTCGAGCCGGCGGCCCTGGCCACCCTCGCCTGACCCAGCGCCCTTCGCTTCCCACCCCGCCCGAGAGGACACCGAACGTCATGTCCGACGTCGCCCAGGCCGACA
Organism: Streptomyces sp. NPDC001852; assembly: GCF_042891825.1. NCBI lineage: Bacteria > Bacillati > Actinomycetota > Actinomycetes > Kitasatosporales > Streptomycetaceae > Streptomyces > Streptomyces sp. NPDC001852. The sequence goes on along the minus strand of NZ_JBIATN010000037.1, from coordinate 23,025 downwards.
TCAGTCAGTGCCCGGCCCACGCCACCGCTTCCGCCGGCGAGGACAGCGCCGCGCTCCCCTTCCCGTTCATCCGCTCCTGCCCGCTCAGCACGCCCGACGAGTACGCCGCGCTGCGGCCCGAGCACCCGGCGACCAAGGTCCGGCTGCGGCTGTCGGGCAAGGAGGCCTGGCTGCTGACCCGGTACGAGGACGTGAAGAAGGTCCTGGGCGACCCGGCGATGAGCTCCAACGCCAAGTCGCCCGGCTACCCGCTGCAGTTCCCGGTGCCGGAGGAGGTGCTGCAGTTCATCAAGTTCCCGTTCTCCGCGCTCGACGCCCCCGAGCACACCACCCAGCGCCGCCTGGTGATCCCCGAGTTCACCGCCCGGCGCATCCAGTCCCTCAAGCCGCGCATCCAGCAGATCGTCGACGAGCGGATCGACGCCATGCTCGCCCAGGGCGGCACCGTGGACCTGGTCAAGGAACTGGCCGCGCCGGTCCCCTCGCTGCTGTTCTGCGAGATGCTCGGCGCCGACCCGGAGGACATCGACTACTTCCGGCGCTACTCCGAGGTCACCATGAACCGTGACTCCACCCAGGAGGAGATCACGGTCCTGTACACCGAGATGGACGAGTTCCTCGGCCGGCTGATCCAGAAGAAGGAGCAGCAGCCCGGGGACGACCTGCTCAGCCGCCTCGTCGCCAAGAACCGCGAGGAGGCGAACCTTGAGCTGGCCGACCTGGTCTCCATCGCGCGCCTGCTGGTCGTGGCCGGCTTCGACACCACCGCCAACATGATCGGCCTGGGCACGCTGGTGCTGATGCAGAACCCGGAGGTCGCCGACGAGCTGCGCGCCGACCCGTCGCTGACCCGCAAGGCCGTCGACGAACTGCTGCGCTACCTGTCCATCGCGGACTCCGCGACCGTCCGGGTGGCCACCCAGGACATCCAGGTCGGTGACATCACCATCCGCGCGGGCGAGGGAGTCATCGCCAGCAACGGCGCCGCCAACTGGGACGAGACGGTCTTCGAGAACCCGGGCGCCCTCGACATCCACCGCGACTCCAAGAACCACCTCGCCTTCAGCTACGGCGCCCACCAGTGCCTCGGCGCCAACCTCGCCCGGGTCCAGCTGGAGATCGTCTTCAGCACGCTGCTGGCCCGCATCCCCACCCTGCGGCCGGCCGTCCCGGTGGAGGAGCTGTCCTTCATGCACGGCGGCCACATCTACGGCCTGCACGAACTGCCCGTCACCTGGTGAGGAGGAGCCGACATGCGTGTCTCCGTCGACCGGGGCCGGTGCGTGGGATCGGGGTCCTGCGCGCTCGCCGTCCCCAAGGTCTTCGAGCAGAGCCCCAAGGACGGCCGGGTCGTCCTCGTCACCGACACCCCGGCCCCCGACCTGCACGAGGCCACCGAGGAAGCGGCTGACTTCTGCCCGGTGTCCGCGATCACCGTCGTAGCCCCCTGACCCCGCACACACCGATGGCCCGCACCCCCTGTGTCAGGGGGTGCGGGCCACAGGCACGCGCCGGCCGCCCGCGGGGGGATACGGGCGGCCGGAGATCAGGGGGAGGGGATGGCAGCGCCGCGAGGGGCAGGGCCCGAAGGGGCGCGGAGCCGTGTCGGTATGCGGCTCCGCCGGGCGGGCGCGACCAGCCACGACGGCGCCGCGGACGAAGGCGCCCCACCACGGCTGAGGCAGGCGCAGCGCTTACGCCTCGACCACCTTCGCAAGCCGCTCCAGCCCCGCCACCAGGTTGGTGCTGAGGAACTCGCCGATCACGGCGCCGACCTCGGCGCTCTGCGGGCCGTCGAGGATCGCCGAGTGGGTGATCCGCACGCCGCCCTGGCCGTTGTCGACGGCACGCAGGGAGGTGCGCAGGAACGTCTCGTCCTTCACACCCGACTCCGACGTGGGCGCCATGCACTCCAGGGTGAAGCCCTCGTTCTCGACGACGTCGACGAGGGTGAACGGCACCGGCTGCGGGTGGTGGCCCTGCTCCGGGTCCTGCTCGATCACACCCTTGGCGCCGGAGACGACCGGACCCTCGACACGGATCGTGCTGACGTCGTTGTACCACTCGCGCCAGGTCGGCAGGTCGATGTAGCGGGCCCAGACCGCAGCCGGAGTGGCCTTCGCCTCCACGCTGTGCTCAAACTTCCACATAGTTACCTTCCACGTCTGACGGCCAGTGAGAGCGCGGCGAACCACAAGCCGGCCGACCGCACCTCCATGAAGTCACATCCACCGTTTCCGTATCCAGTGCCAAGACCCCCCTAAGCACGCGGCACCAAGCCGCTCGGCGGGAAACTAGGGGGAGATATCGAGCACTTAGGGGGTCGGCCGTATGGAGCGGCCGATACGTGGCTGGATTTAATGAATCGCCAGTGGATTCCCGTGAGGTCTCGGAGCTGAATCGATGATTAAACTTCCGGAACCGGACGGTACGCTCACGTCGTACCAGCCGAACCCGTCCCCGCGTGAATTCTCCGCGGTGGCCACGCCGTTCCGCAAGCGGTCCATCCTTGCGACGGCACACGTCGTCGGGGATCCCCTGGCAGCCAACGAGCCGTTCGGCCCGCCCGTCGGCCCGCCCCCCGAGCAGCGCCTGGACTGGGACGCCACCCTGGCCTTCCGCCGGCACCTGTGGAGTCACGGCTACACCGTCGCCGAGGCCCTCGACACCTCGCACCGCGGCATGGGCCTGGACTGGCAGGGTGCCGCCGAGCTGATCCGGCGCTCCGGCGCGGAGGCCCGCGCCGTCGGCGGCCGGCTGGCCGCGGCCATCACCACCGACCAGCTCGACCCGTTCGCCCAGCACTCGCTGAAGGACGTCGCCGCGGCCTTCGAGCAGCAGCTCGCGGTCGTCGAGGAGGCCGGCGCCCAGGCCATCATCATGTGCAGCCCGCAGCTGGCCGCCGTCGCCCAGGGCCCCGACGACTACGCCGAGGTCTACGGCAACCTGCTGCGGCAGGCCTCCCAGCCGGCGATCATCCACTGGATCCTGCCCGAGTGGATCCCCTTCCACGCGGGCTACTTCGGCCACCAGGACATCGACGCCGCCTACGACGCCCTCATCGACCTCGTCCAGCAGCACCGGGACAAGGTGGACGGCGTCAAGCTCGCCCCCGTCACCGTCGAGCGCCAGGTCGAGCTGCGCCGCCGCCTGCCGGAAGGCGTGCGCTTCTACACCAGCGACACCGACGCCTACCCCGAGCTGCTGCTCGGCGACGAGCAGGGCCACAGCCACGGCCTGTCCCCGGTGTTCGACCCGGTCGCGCCGCTGGCCGCCCAGGCCCTGCGGGCCCTGGACGACGGCGACACCGCGACCGCCCGCGCGCTGCTGGACGAGACGCTGGAACTGAACCGGCACGTCTTCGTCGGCCCGTTGCGCAGCACCCTCTTCTTCAAGACGGGCCTGGTCTTCCTCGGCTGGCTGGCCGGTCACGCGAGCCACTTCCGGATGGTCTGGGGCGAACAGTCGGCCCGCTCCGTGCCGCACCTGGCCACCGCCTACCGGATCGCCGACACCCTCGGCCTGTTCCCGGACCCCGCCCTGGCCGAGCGGCGCATGAAGACCTACCTCGCCACGTGCGGGATCGAGAACTGACAGCGCCGAGGACCAGCGGCAGTACAGCAGGAAGGAAGCGCGCAATGACCAGGGCAGTAGTGCTCGGTGGCGGAATGGCGGGGGTGCTCGCCGCGGTCGCGCTGAGCCGGTACGCCGACGTCACCGTCGTCGAGAGCGACCGTTACCCGGACACCCCGTCCCCGCGCCGCGGACTGCCGCAGGGACACCACAACCACATGTTCATGCGCGGCGGCGTGGAGGCGCTGGAGTCGCTGCTGCCGGGCATCACCGAGGAACTGCACGCGGCGGGCGCCAAGCGGCGCGCCCTGCCCTCGGGCAACCTGACCCGCTCCGGCGAGGGCTGGTTCCGCCGTCAGCCCAGCTCCGCGTACGTGGTGCTGTGCAGCCGCGACCTCACCGACCACGTGGTGCGCTCCAGGGCGCTGGCCCATCCGCGGATCACCGTCCTGCAGGGCACCCGGGTCACCGGCCTGGCCGGCGGACGCGAGCGGGTCACCGGAGTGCGGATCCAGCCGGAGGGCGAGGCCGAGCGGACCCTCACCGCCGACCTCGTCGTCGACGCCACCGGCCGCCGCAGCAAGGCCCCCGACTGGCTGTCCGCGATCGGGGTGCCCCCCGTGTACGAGGAGGTCGTGGACGGCGGATTCGCCTACGCCAGCCGCGTGTTCGAGGCCCCGCCCGGACTGCGCGAGGACTTCCCCGGCGTGCTCATCCAGGCCCAGGCCGGCACCGGCGAGCCCGGCCGGGGCGCGGCGCTGCTGCCCAACGAGGGCCGCCGCTGGATCGTCACCCTCTTCGGCACCCGGGGCGCCGTGCCGCCCACCGACGAGGACGGCTTCGTGGAGTTCGCCCGCGGCACCCGGCACCCGGTCATCGCCGAACTCATCGCCAAGGCCCGCCCGGTGTCCGAGATCCGCCCCTACCGGGGCATGGCCAACCGGCGCCGCTACTACGAGAAGCTGCCGGTGCCGGAGGGCTTCATCGCCACCGGGGACTCCCTGATGGCGCCCAACCCGAACTACGGCACCGGCATGTCCCAGGCCGCCCGCCAGGCCGTGGCCCTGCGCGAGACGCTGCGCCGCCACCGCGGCCTGCGCCCCGGCCTGTCCCGCAGGGCGCAGAAGGCGCTCGCCCGGATCGCCGTGGCCCCGTGGATGGCCGCCACCACGCAGGACCACTTCTTCCCGGACGTGCAGTCCAACGCCAAGCGCCGGCCGAGCCCTGCCCAGCAGCGGCTGAACGAGCGCGTCACCAAGGTCGCAGCGGAGAACGGCCGGGTGGCCGAGGCGGTGTTCAACGCCGCCGCCCTGTCCGGCTCACCCCTGGCGATCTTCTCTCCCGCAAATCTCCTGGCGATTGTCCGCGGTCCCCGCCTTCCGGAATTGACCGCGACTCAAGCGATAGCCCAGTTCCCCGAATTCGGCGACATCCTGGCGCACGCCCAGGAAATCGATCACGTCGGAACCGGAAACTGATCCTCCCGTCTCCCGGGCGCCCCCAGCGGGGCGCCCGGGTATTTGCCTGAATCCGGCCCCGATGCAGCGGTAGGGGTGCCGGTGACCACATCTGGGGTTGGCCGTCCAAGGCCCGATGAGTAGCGTCGAGGCCGTCCGCTGCCACAACGGAATGCAAGCATGCGACACGCAGTCGAGGGGGTGGCCCGGGTGGGCGCTGAGGAATTCTCTGGGGTGATTCCGTGGATCGTCTCGGGGAAGAGCGCGAACGCGCTGCGGGCACAGGCCGAGAAGCTGTGGAACCACGTGAGCGACCGGCCCGGCGAACGCCCCGCCGACATCGGCCTGTCGCTCGCGACGACGCGGGCCGGGCTGCCGCACCGGGCGGTCGTGCTCGGCACCGACCGCGACACCCTGCTCGGCTCCCTCGGCTCCTTCGCCGGCACCGGCACCGGCGCCTCGGTCGTCTCCGGCGCCGCCGGCGGCGGTGAGCCGCGCACCGTCTTCGTCTTCCCCGGACAGGGCTCGCAGTGGGACGGCATGGCCGTCGAACTCCTCGACCAGTCCCCGGTGTTCGCCACCCAGATGACGGCCTGCGCACACGCCCTGGCCGAGTTCGTCGACTGGGACCTGATCGGTGTGCTGCGGGGCGCGGAGGGACAGCCCACCCTGGAACCGGTGGACGTCGTCCAGCCGGTGCTGTGGGCCGTCATGGTGTCGCTGGCCGCGCTGTGGCGCTCCTACGGCGTCGAGCCCTCCGCGGTCGTCGGGCACTCCCAGGGCGAGATCGCCGCGGCCACCGTCGCCGGCGCGCTCTCCCTGCAGGACGGCGCCCGCGTCGTCGCCCTGCGCAGCCAGGTCATCAAGGAGCGCCTCGCCGGCAAGGGCGGCATGATGTCCGTGCCGCTGCCCGCCGCGGAGATCTCCCCACGCCTGGACCGCTGGAACGGCCGCCTCCAGCTGGCCGCCGTCAACGGCACCTCCACCGCGGTCGTCTGCGGAGAGACCGACTCCCTCGACGAACTCTTCGCCGAGCTGACCGAGGAGGGCGTGCGGGTCCGCCGCATCCCCGTCGACTACGCCTCCCACTCGCACTTCGTGGAGGAGATCGAGGACCGGCTCGGCGAGGTCCTCGCACCCGTCGCCCCGCGCTCGGTCCGGCTGCCGTTCTACTCCACCGTCACCGGCGACCTCCTCGACACCGTACAGCTGGACGGCGCCTACTGGTACACCAACCTGCGCCGGACCGTCCGCTTCGACGAGGCCACCCGGGCCCTGCTGCGCGACGGCTTCACCCTGTTCGTGGAGCCGACGGCGCACCACATCCTCAAGAACGGCGTCCAGGAGTCCGTCGACGCCGCCGGCAAGCAGGCCGGCGTGGTCGGCTCCCTGCGCCGGAACGAGGGCGGCCTGCTCCGGTTCGCCACCTCGCTCGCCGAGGCCTGGGTGCGCGGCGCCCCCGTGGACTGGGCCGCCTTCTACGACGGCACCGGCGCCCGCACCACCGACCTGCCGACCTACGCCTTCCGGCGCAAGCGCTACTGGCGCAAGGTGCCCACCGTGGGCGGCGGAGTGCCCGACCTCGGCCAGGTCGGCCTCGAACACCCGCTGCTGGCCGCCGCCGTGGAGACCGCCGAGTCCGGCGGCCACGTCTTCACCGGCCGCCTGTCGCTGAGCACCCACCCCTGGCTCGCCGACCACGAGGCGCTCGGCGCCGTCCTGCTGCCCGGCACCGCCTTCGTGGAGCTGGCCGTCCGGGCCGGCGACCAGGTCGGCTGCGGCACGCTCGACGAACTGACCCTGCACGCACCGCTCGTCCTGCCCGAGCGCGGCGGAGTGGCCCTGCAGGTCCTGGTCGGCGCCCCCGACGACGCCGGCGCCCGGACCGTCGGCATCCACTCCCGCGCCGACGGCGAGGACCAGCCGTGGGTCCGGCACGCCTCCGGCGCGCTGACCGCGCAGACCTCCGACGCCGGCTTCGACCTCACCCAGTGGCCGCCCGCCGGTGCCCAACCGATCGGCCTGGACGGCGCCTACGAGCGGCTCTTCGGCCGCGGCTACGCCTACGGGCCCGTGTTCCAGGGCCTCACCGCCGCCTGGCGGCGCGGCGAGGAGCTGTTCGCCGAGGTCACCCTGCCCGAGCAGGCACACGCGGACGCCCACGCCTTCGGCCTGCACCCGGCGCTGCTGGACGCGGCCCTGCACACCGAACTCGTCGGCAGGCCGGGGCAGGACGACGGAGAAACGGTCCTCCCCTTCGCCTGGACCGGAGTCCGGCTGCACGCCGTCGGCGCCACCGCGCTGCGCGTGCGGCTCGTCACCGACGCGCAGGGCAACACCCTGCTGGAGGCCGCCGACACCAGTGGCAGCCCGGTCGTCAGCGTCGAGTCCATCGCGGCCCGCGCCGTCTCCGCCGGACAGCTCGAGGCCGCCGGCGGACGCCGCGAACTGCCCCACCGCCTCAACTGGACCACCCTTCCCCTGGACGGCGCCGACCGGCCGGACCCCGTCCACGTCTCCGGCCTGGACCAACTGGACGCCGACCGGCCCGTCCCGCCCACGGTGGTCGTCGACTTCGACGCCCCCGCCGGTGACGGCACCCTCGACGCCGTACACACCACCGCCCACCGCGCCCTGGACCTCGTCCAGACCTGGCTCGGCGACGAGCGCTACGCCGACGCCCACCTCGTCGTCGTCACCCACGGCGCCCTCGCCCTCCCCGGCGACCCGGCACCCGCCCTCGCCCTCGCCCCCGCCTGGGGTCTGCTGCGCGCCGCCCAGGCCGAGAACCCCGGCCTGCTCACCCTCGCCGACCTCGACGGCACCGACGTCTCGCGCACCGCCCTCGCCGCCGCCCTGGCCTCCGGCGAACCCGAACTGGCCCTGCGCGACGGCACCCTGTTCGTCCCCCGGCTGGCCCGCACCACCGAACCCGCGACTCCCGCCGACCCGGCCGCCCTCGACCCCGAGGGCACCGTGCTGATCACCGGCGGCACCAGCGGCCTGGGCGCCCTCGTCGCCCGCCACCTCGTCACCGAGCACGGCGTACGGCACCTGCTGCTGACCAGCCGCCGCGGCGCGGACGCCCCCGGCGCCGCCGAACTCCGAGCGGAACTCACCGAGTCGGGAGCCGAGGTCACCCTCGCCGCCTGCGACGTGTCCGACCGCGACGCCCTGGCCGACCTGCTCGGCACCATCCCCGCGGCACGCCCCCTCACCGCCGTCATCCACGCGGCGGGCGTCCTGGACGACGGCACCGTCACCGCTCTCACCCCCGAGCGCCTCGACACCGTCCTCGCCCCCAAGGCCGACGCCGCCTGGCACCTGCACGAACTCACCGCCGGCCACGACCTCGCCCTCTTCGCGCTGTTCTCCTCCGCCGCCGGCACCCTGGGCGCCGCCGGCCAGGCCAACTACGCCACCGCCAACGTCTTCCTGGACGCCCTCGCCGCCCACCGCCGCGCGGCCGGACTCCCCGCCACCTCCATGGCCTGGGGCCTGTGGGCCGAGGCCACCGGCATGACCGGGAACCTCGACGAGGCCGACACCGAACGCCTGCGCCGCCAGGGCTTCCCCGCCATGACCACGGCCGAGGGCCTCGCCCTGTTCGACCAGGCCCTCACCGCCACCGAGCCGCTCCTGCTGCTGCTCCGCCTCGACCTGGCCGCCCTGCGTGCCCAGGCCGGCGCCGGCCAGACGCACAGCATCCTCGGCGACCTGGTGCGCGTCCCGGCCCGCAAGACCGCCCGCACCGGCGGCACCGACGCCTCGTCGCTGGCCGACCGGCTGGCCCGGCTGCCGGAACCCGAGCGCGACACACTCCTGATCGACCTGGTCCGCACCCACGTCGCCGGCGTCCTCGGCCACGACTCCGCCGACGCCGTCGAACCCGACAAGGCGTTCAAGGAACTCGGCTTCGACTCCCTGACCGCCGTCGAACTGCGCAACCGGATCACCGCCGCCACCGGCCTGCGCCTGCCCGCCACCCTCGTCTTCGACCACCCCAGCGCCCGCGCCGCCGCCCGGTTCCTCAAGGAGACCGCGCTCGGCGCCACCACGGCCCAGGCGCCCGCCCCCGCCACCACCGGCGCGGCCGACGAACCGATCGCCGTGGTCGCCATGGCCTGCCGCTTCCCCGGCGGCGTCCGCACCCCCGAGGACCTGTGGCGGCTCGTCGCCGAAGGCACCGAGACCGTCTCCGCCTTCCCCACCGACCGGGGCTGGGACATCGAGGGCGTCTACCACCCCGAGCCCGGCACCCCCGGCCGCACCTACACCCGCTACGGCGGCTTCCTCCACGACGCCGCCGAGTTCGACGCCGAGTTCTTCGGCATCTCCCCGAACGAAGCCCTCGGCATGGACCCGCAGCAGCGACTGCTGCTGGAGACCTCCTGGGAGGTCTTCGAACGGGCCGGCATCGACCCCGCCACCCTCCGCGGCAGCCGCACCGGCGTCTACACCGGCGCCATGTACCACGACTACGCCAACTCCCGTGCCACCGGCTCCATCAACTCCGGCCGCCTGTCCTACACATACGGGCTCGAAGGCCCGGCCGTCACCGTCGACACCGCCTGCTCCTCCTCCCTGGTCGCCCTGCACCTCGCGATCCAGGCCCTGCGCTCGGGCGAGTGCACCCTCGCCCTGGCCGGCGGCGTGACCGTGATGGCCACCACCGAGGTTCTCGTGGAGTTCGGCCTCCAGCAGGGGCTGTCCCCCGACGGCCGCTGCCGTTCCTTCGCCGAGCAGGCCGACGGCACCGGCTTCTCCGAGGGCGTCGGCCTCCTCCTCGTCGAGCGCCTGTCCGACGCCCGCGCCCACGGTCACCCCGTGCTCGCCGTGGTCCGCGGCAGCGCGGTCAACCAGGACGGCGCCAGCAACGGCATCTCCGCCCCCAACGGCCCCGCCCAGCAGCGCGTCATCCGCCAGGCCCTCACCAGCGCCGGCCTCACCCCGGCCGACGTCGACCTGGTCGAGGCGCACGGCACCGGCACCACCCTGGGCGACCCGATCGAGGCGCAGGCGCTGCTGGCCACCTACGGCCAGGACCGCCCCGCGGACCGGCCCGTCTGGCTCGGCTCCATCAAGTCGAACATCGGCCACACCCAGGCCGCCGCCGGCGTCGCCGGGGTCATCAAGGTGATCGAGGCGGTCCGGCACGGTGTCCTGCCCCGGACCCTGCACGCCGACGCCCCCTCCACCAAGGTCGACTGGACGGCCGGCAACCTGCGGCTGCTCACCGAGGCCCGCGACTGGCCGGCCGGCGACACGCCCCGCCGTGCCGCCGTCTCCTCCTTCGGCATCAGCGGCACCAACGCCCACGTCATCGTGGAACAGGCCGAAGAAGCCACCGAGCCGTCCGAGCAGCCCGTGGACGCCGACGCCGCCCCCTCCGGAGTCCTGCCCTGGCTGCTGTCCGGCCGTACCCCGCAGGCCCTGCGCGCCCAGGCCGCCAAGCTCGCCGCCTGGCTCGGCACCGCCCCGCGGGCCGGCGCACCGGAGACCGCCCGCGCACTCGCCGTCGAACGCACCGCCTTCGAGCACCGTGCCGCGGTCCTCGCCGAGAACCACGACGACGCCCTGCGCACCCTCACCGCCCTCGCCGAGGGGGACCTCCCCGCCACCGCCGTCACCGACCGCGCCCGCACCTCCGGCCGCAAGCTCGCCTTCCTGTTCACGGGTCAGGGGGCGCAGCGGGTCGGGATGGGCCGGGAGTTGTATGACGCGTTCCCGGTGTTCGCGGAGGCCTTCGATGCGGTGCTTTCCGCGATCGAGCTGCCGTTGCGTGAGGTCGTCTGGGGCGAGGACGCGGAGCGGTTGAGTCGTACGGAGTTCACGCAGCCGGCGTTGTTCGCGCTTGAGGTGGCGCTGTACCGGCTGGTGGAGTCGTGGGGTGTCAAGCCGGACTATCTGGCCGGGCACTCCATCGGTGAGTTCGCCGCCGCGCATGTCTCGGGTGTCCTGTCGCTCGCGGATGCGGCGAGGCTGGTCACCGCTCGTGGCCGTCTGATGCAGGCGTTGCCGGAGGGCGGCGCGATGGTTGCCGTCCAGGCGACGGAGGACGAGGTACGTCCGCTGTTGGTGGACGGTGTCGGTATCGCGGCCGTCAACGGTCCTCAGTCGGTGGTGGTTTCCGGTGTGGAGGCGGAGGCGCTGCGGATCAAGGCGCACTTCGAGGCGGAGGGTCGTAAGACCACCCGGCTGAAGGTCTCGCACGCGTTCCACTCGCCGCTGATGCAACCGATGCTCGCCGAATTCCAGGCAGTGGCAGGCGAGTTGGAGTACGGCGAACCGAACATCCCGATCGTGTCCACCGTCACCGGCACCACCGTCGACAGGGACGAGATAGGAACTCCCGAGTACTGGGTCCGGCACGTCGGTGCCACCGTGCGCTTCGCCGACGCGGTGCACCAACTGGCGGCGCTGCGGGTCGGCACGTTCCTGGAGATCGGACCGGACGCGGCCCTGACCGCCACCGGGCCCGACTGCCTGCCCGACGGGGACGAGGCCGACGCCGTGTTCGTGGCCGCGCTGCGCCGGGGCCGTGCGGAGCGGCGGGAGCTGACGGCCGCGGTCGCGCTGGCCCACTGCCGGGGTGTCGCCGTCGACTGGACGGCGTACTTCGCCGGACACCCCGCCGGCAAGGTCGACCTGCCGACCTACGCCTTCCAGCGCCGCCCCTACTGGCTCGCCGAGACCGGCGCCGCAGGCGTGGTGGCCATCGGTGGTACGGCCGGCGCGGCAGAACCCGACGACGCCGACACCGGGCGCTGGGCGGAGATCCTCGCCCTTCCCGACGGCGAACGCGAACGCGCCGTACTGACGCTGGTGCGCGACCAGGTCGCCGCGGTGCTCGGCCACGAGTCGGGCGACGCCGTCGAGCCCGACCGGGCCTTCACCGAACTCGGCTTCGACTCGGTCGCGGCAGGCGAACTGCGCAAGCGGCTCACCCGCGTCACGGGCCACCACCTGCCGGCCACCCTGGCCTTCGACCACCCCAACTCCCAGGCCGTGGCGGCACTGCTGCTCCAGGAGGAGACGGCGGGAGGGGCCGGACCGGCCCAGCCGCTGCTCGCCGAACTCGACCGGGTCGAAGCGGCCCTGTCCGCCGCCCCCGAGCTGAACGGCGACACCGCACGGATCACCGCCCGACTGGAGGCGTTGCTGCGCACCTGGCGCGACACCCGCCGCGGGACGGCCGAGGAGCAGCCGGACGACGACTTCACCACGGCCACGGACGACGAACTCTTCCAGGCCCTGGACAACCTCGAGATTGGTTCATGAGCGATGGGGAATGACGACAAACTTCGTGACTACCTCAGGCGCGCCACGGCCGATCTCCAGCAGACCCGGCGCAGGCTGCGCGAGGCCGAGACCAAGGACCACGAGCCGATCGCCATCGTGGCCATGAGCTGCCGCTACCCGGGCGGCGTCGGCACGCCCGAGGAACTGTGGGAGCTGGTGGACTCCGGCCGCGACGCCATCTCCTACTTCCCGGACAACCGCGGCTGGGACACGGAGGCGCTCTACGACCCCGAGCCCGCCAAGCCCGGCAGGACCTACAGCCGCCAGGGCGGGTTCCTGCACGACGCCGGGTACTTCGACGCCGACTTCTTCAAGATGGGCCCGAAGGAGGCCAAGGAGACCGACCCGCAGCAACGGCTGCTGCTGGAGACCGCCTGGGAGACCCTGGAGCGCGCGGGCATCGACCCGGTCACGCTCAAGGAGACGAAGACGGGCGTGTACGTCGGCGTGGTCTACCACGACTACCTCGTCGGCGGCGGCACCGGCAGCCTGGCCAGCGTCGCCTCCGGCCGCATCGCCTACACCCTCGGCCTGGAGGGCCCGGCCGTCACGGTCGACACCGCCTGCTCCTCCTCCCTGGTCGCCCTGCACCTGGCGGTCCGCGCGCTGCGTGCCGGGGACTGCTCCCTCGCCCTCGCGGGCGGCGCGACCGTGATGGCCCACCCGCACGCCTTCGTCGGCTTCAGCCAGGACCGCGGACTGTCCCCCGACGGCCGCTGCAAGTCCTTCGCCGACGCCGCCGACGGCACCGGCTGGGGCGAGGGCGTGGGCATGCTGCTCGTGGAGCGGCTCTCCGACGCCCGCCGCAACGGCCACCCGGTGCTCGCCGTGGTCCGCGGCAGCGCGGTCAACCAGGACGGCGCCAGCAACGGCATCTCCGCCCCCAACGGCCCCTCCCAGCGCCGGGTCATCCAGGAGGCACTGGCCTCCGCGCAGCTCACCGCGGACCAGGTCGACGCGGTGGAGGCGCACGGCACGGGCACGGTACTCGGCGACCCGATCGAGGCGCAGGCGCTGCTGGCCACCTATGGCCAGGGCCGCCCCGAGGACCGCCCGCTGTGGCTGGGCTCCCTGAAGTCCAACATCGGGCACGCGCAGGCCGCCGCCGGTGTCGGCGGCATCATCAAGATGGTCGAGGCGATGCGCCACGGGACCCTGCCCCGCACCCTGCACGTGGACGAGCCGAGCAACAAGGTCGACTGGACCCAGGGAGCGGTACGGCTGCTCACCGAGCCCCAGGAGTGGCCCGCCGACCCCGGCCGTCCCCGCCGGGCCGGCGTCTCCTCCTTCGGGTTCAGCGGCACCAACGGCCACGTCATCATCGAGGAGGCCCCGGCCGCCGAGGAGCCGGAGGAGACCGAACCGGCCGAGCCGGCGACCGGCACCGCCGAGGTGATCCCGCTCCTGCTGTCCGCCAAGGGCACGGACGCCCTGCGCGACCAGGCCCGGCGCCTGCTGACCCGCGCCGCGGCCGACGACGAGCCCACTCCGCTCGACCTGGGCCACTCCCTGGCCACTGCACGCACGGCTCTGCAGGACCGGGCCGCCGTCATCGCCACCGACCGCACCGAACTGCTCCGCCGGCTCACGGCCCTGGCCGAGGGCCGCCCCTCACCCGGCATCGTCCAGAGCACCGTCGTCCCCGACGGCCTGACGGCGTTCCTGTTCACGGGTCAGGGGGCGCAGCGGGTCGGGATGGGCCGGGAGTTGTATGACGCGTTCCCGGTGTTCGCGGAGGCCTTCGATGCGGTCCTCGAGGTGATCGAGCTGCCGTTGCGTGAGGTCGTCTGGGGTGAGGACGCGGAGCGGTTGAGTCGTACGGAGTTCACGCAGCCGGCGTTGTTCGCGGTTGAGGTGGCGCTGTACCGGTTGGTGGAGTCCTGGGGTGTCAAGCCGGACTACCTTGCCGGGCACTCGATCGGTGAGTTCGCCGCCGCCCATGTCTCGGGTGTGCTGTCGCTTGCGGATGCGGCGAGGCTGGTGGTGGCTCGTGGCCGGTTGATGCAGGCGTTGCCGGAGGGCGGCGCGATGGTCGCCGTGCAGGCGACCGAGGAAGAAGTGCGTCCTCTGTTGGTGGACGGTGTCGGTATTGCGGCCGTCAACGGTCCCCAGTCGGTGGTGGTTTCCGGTGTGGAGGCGGAGGCGCTGCGGATCAAGGCGCATTTCGAGGCGGAGGGGCGTAAGACGACCCGGCTGAAGGTCTCCCACGCGTTCCACTCGCCGCTGATGGAGCCGATGCTCGCCGAATTCCGATCCATAGCAAGCGAGTTGGAGTACGGCACTCCGTCGATCCCGATCGTCTCCACCCTCACCGGCGCCCTGGTCACCGACGACCTGTCGGATCCGGAGTACTGGGTCCGGCACGTCCGCGAAGCCGTCCGGTTCGCGGACGCGGTGAAGGTGCTGGCCGACAAGGGTGTCACCACGTACCTCGAACTCGGCCCCGACGCGGCCCTGTCCGCGATGGGTCCGCAGTCCGCCGAGGGCGCCTTCGTCGGCTTGCTGCGCCGCGAGCGCGAGGAGGAGACCGAACTGGTCACCGCTCTCGCCCAGGCCCACTGCCGGGGCGTCACCGTCGACTGGCGGGCCTTCTTCGCCGGACGCGGAGCGCGGCCGGTCGACCTGCCCACGTACGCCTTCCAGCGCCGCTGGTACTGGCGCGACCCGGAGACGGCCGCCGGCACCGCGCCCGTCACCGCGGACGCCGTCGACACCGCCGTGTGGAACGCACTGGAGCGGGCGGACGCCGCCACCCTGGCCGACCGGATCGGCGTACCGGCACCCGTACTGGGCGAGGTGCTGCCCGCCCTGAAGGACTGGCGGCGCCGGCAGCGCGACGAGGCCCGCACCGACTCCTGGTGCTACCGCGTCGACTGGCAGCCGGTCACCCTCGCCTCCGCCGAGCGCACCACCCCCGACGGCACCTGGCTGCTCGCCGTACCCGAGGGCTGCACCGACGATCCGCGCGTGCGGGCCGTCAGCGAGGGGCTGGCCACGCAGGGCGTGTGGACGGTACGGCTGGAGGTCGGCGACCAGAACAGGGAGGCCCTCGCCGGGCAGCTGCGCGCCTACACCAACCTTGCCGGCACCCTCTCCCTGCTCGCCCTCGACAACCGCCCGCACCCGCGGCACGAGTCCGTGTCCCGCGGCACTGCCGCCACGGTCACGTTGGTACAGGCCCTGGAGGACGCCGGGATCGGCGCCCCGCTGTGGTGTGTCACCGCCCAGGCGGTCGCCGCCGGACCCGGCAACGGAACGGCCGACCCCGCGCAGGCGGCGGTCTGGGGCCTCGGTTCCGCCCTCGGCCTCGACCTGCCCGAGCGCTGGGGCGGTCTGGTCGACCTGCCGGCCACCGTGGACGCCGACATCGTGCGACTGCTGTGCCAGGTGCTCGCCGCACCCGGCGACGAGGACCAGCTCGCCGTGCGCGGCGACCGGGTGCTCGGCCGCCGCATGGTCCGCACGGCACTGGCCGACCGGCCCCCCGTACGCGCCTGGAAGCCCCGCGGTACCACGCTGATCACCGGGGGAACCGGCGGGCTCGGCGCCCATGTCGCCCGGCTGCTCGCCGACCGGGGCGCCGAACACCTCGTGCTCACCAGCCGGCGCGGACCGGACGCGGAAGGCGTCGCGGCACTCGTCGCCGAACTGGCCGCACGCGGCACCCGGGTCACCGTCGAGGCCTGCGACGTCGCCGACCGCGAGGCGGTACGCCGCCTGCTGGAGTCGGTCCCCGAGGAGTCGCCGCTGACCGCGGTCGTGCACGCGGCCGGCGTCATGCAGCGCATCGCCCCGCTGTCCGACCTGACCCTGGAGGAGTTCGCGGCCGTCGCCGACGCCAAGGTGGCCGGCGCCCGGCACCTCGACGAACTGCTCGGCGACCGCCCGCTGGACGCCTTCGTGCTGTTCTCCTCCGGATCCGCGGTCTGGGGCAGCACCGGACAGGCGGCCTACGGAAGCGCCAACGCCGCCCTGGACGCGCTCGCCCGTGCCCGCCGGGCCCGCGGCGCCACCGCGACCTCCGTCGCCTGGGGCTCCTGGGACGGCGGCATGGTCGACGCCGAACTCGGCGCCGCCCTCAGCCGGATCGGCACCCCGCCGATGGACCCCCACCTCGCCGTGGCCGCCCTCGGCCGCATCCTCGACCGCGACCTGACCCACCTCGTCGTCGCGGACATCGACTGGGCGCGCTTCGCCCCCGTCTACACCATGGCCCGCCCCCGCCCCCTGATCGACGCGGTGCCCGAGACCCGGGCCGCGCTGACGGCGGGCGCGGCGGACGGCGGAGCGGGGGCGGACGGGCCCGGCTTCGCCGCCCGGCTGGCGGAGCTGCCCCGGGCCCAGCAGGGCCGGGCGGTCCTGGACCTCGTCCGCACCCACGTGGCCACGCTGCTCGGCTACGACGACCCGGCGGACCTGGACCCGGCCCGGCCCTTCACCGACCACGGCTTCGACTCCGTGGCCGCCACCGACCTCAAGCAGGCGCTGTCCGCCGCGACCGGCCTGAAGCTGTCGGCCACGCTGGTCTTCGACCACGCCACCCCGGCCGCGCTCGCCGCCCACCTGCACGGCGAACTGTGCCCGGACGGCGACGGCGGCGGCGTCATGGCCGTCCTCGCCGAACTCGACCGGCTCGAGGAGACGCTGGCGGCCCTGCCGCCCGAGGACATCGAACGGCACCGCATCCCCGGCCGGCTCCAGACCCTCACGGCCCGGCTCGCCGGCACCGGAACCGGGCCCTCCGCCGAGGAACAGCTCGCCGACGACGCGACCGTCGACGACGTCCTGTCCTTCATCGACAAGGAACTGGGCCTCGCCTGAGCAGCCCCGCTCCACCCGCACCACCCGCACCACCTGCAGCACCACTGAATTGGCACCACCGGCACAACCCGAGCATGACCCGAACCACCGAACCAGGCGTATTCCAAAGGACGTTGCGAGGCGGGCAGATGGCTGACGATCAGAAGCTCCTCGAGTACCTCAAGCGGGTCACGGCCGACCTGGCCCAGACCCGCCGCAGGCTCCAGGAGTACGAGGCCAGGGAACAGGACCCGATCGCCATCGTGGCCATGAGCTGCCGCTACCCCGGCGGGGTCGCCTCGCCCGAGGAGCTGTGGCGGCTGGTGGCCGACGGGGTCGACGCGGTCGGCCCCTTCCCGGCCGACCGCGGCTGGAACCTGGACTCGGTCGACGACATCGACTTCGCGCGCAGCGGCGGATTCATCGACGGCGCCGCCGAGTTCGACCCCGCCTTCTTCGGCATCTCGCCGCGCGAGGCCGTCGCCATGGACCCGCAGCAGCGGCTCATGCTCGAACTGTCCTGGGAGGCGCTGGAGCGGGCCGGCATCCCCGCCGACAAGGTGCGCGGCGGCCAGGTGGCCGTCTTCGCCGGCTCCGGCTTCCAGGACTACGGCGACCTGCTCAACACCGCGCCCGAGGCGGCCGGCCCCTTCATGGGCACCGCGGCCGTCGCCGCCGTCATCGCCGGCCGGGTCTCCTACACCCTCGGCCTCGAAGGGCCCGCGGTGACCGTGGACACCGCCTGCTCCTCCTCGCTCGTGGCCGTCCACCTCGCCGCCCAGGCGCTGCGCGAACGCGAGTGCAGCCTCGCGCTCGCCGGCGGCGTCATGGTGATGTCCACACCCGGCCCCTTCCTCGGCATGGCCCGGCAGGGCGGCCTCGCCGCAGACGGCCGCCCCAAGGCCTACGCGGACGCCGCCGACGGCACCGGCTGGGCCGAGGGCGCCGGCATCCTCGTCCTGGAACGCCTCTCCGACGCCCGCGCCAACGGCCACCCCGTCCTCGCCGTCGTCAAGGGCTCGGCGATCAACCAGGACGGCGCCAGCAACGGCCTCACCGCCCCCAACGGCCCTTCCCAGCAGCGCGTCATCCGCGAGGCGCTCGGCGCCGCCGGGATCTCCGCGACCCAGCTCGACCTGGTCGAGGGCCACGGCACCGGCACCACCCTCGGCGACCCGATCGAGGCGCAGGCCCTGCTGGCCACCTACGGCCAGGGCCGCCCCGAGGACCGCCCGCTGTGGCTGGGCTCCCTGAAGTCCAACATCGGGCACGCGCAGGCCGCCGCCGGCGTCGGCGGCATCATCAAGATGGTCATGGCGATGCGGCACGAGACCATGCCGCAGACCCTGCACATCGACCGGCCCTCCACCCACGTCGACTGGAGCGCGGGCAACGTCAGACTGCTGACCGAGGCCCGCCCCTGGCCCCGCGGCGAGCACCCGCGCCGTGCCGCCGTCTCCGCGTTCGGCGTGAGCGGCACCAACGCCCACCTCATCCTGGAGGAGCCCCCGGCTCCGGCACCCGTCGAGGACAACGCCACCGACGCCGGCGTCGACGCGGACGCCGCCCGGGAAACCGCCCCGGCGCCCTGGCCGGCCGGCACCCCCCTGCCCTGGCTGGTCTCCGCCCGCAGTGCCGACGCCCTGCGCGCCCAGGCGGAGCGCATCGGCTCGTATGTCGCCGAGCGCGGCGACCTCAGCCCCCTCGATCTCAGCCACTCCCTGGCCACCACGCGCACCGCGCTGGAACACCGCGCGGTCGTCCTGGCCGCCGACCGGGACTCGGCCGTCACCGCCCTGACGGCCCTCGCCCAGGGCGACAACCGCCCCGAAACCGTCCGCGGCACCATCACCGACGGCCTGACGGCGTTCCTGTTCACGGGTCAGGGGGCGCAGCGGGTCGGGATGGGCCGGGAGTTGTATGACGCGTTCCCGGTGTTCGCGGAGGCCTTCGATGCGGTCCTCGAGGTGATCGAGCTGCCGTTGCGTGAGGTCGTCTGGGGTGAGGACGCGGAGCGGTTGAGTCGTACGGAGTTCACGCAGCCGGCGTTGTTCGCGGTTGAGGTGGCGCTGTACCGGCTGGTGGAGTCGTGGGGTGTCAAGCCGGACTACTTGGCCGGGCATTCGATTGGTGAGTTCGCTGCCGCGCATGTCTCGGGTGTGCTGTCGCTTGCGGATGCGGCGAGGCTGGTCACGGCTCGTGGCCGGTTGATGCAGGCGTTGCCGGAGGGCGGCGCGATGGTTGCCGTGCAGGCGACGGAGGACGAGGTACGTCCGCTGCTCGCCGACGGTGTCGGCATTGCGGCCGTCAATGGTCCGACTGCGGTGGTGGTTTCCGGGGTGGAGGCGGAGGCGCTGCGGGTCAAGGCGCACTTCGAGGCGGAGGGTCGTAAGACGACCCGGCTGAAGGTCTCCCACGCGTTCCACTCGCCGCTGATGGAGCCGATGCTCGCCGAATTCCGATCCATAGCAAGCGAGTTGGAGTACGGCACTCCGTCGATCCCGATCGTGTCCACCCTCACCGGCGCTATGGTCACCGACGACCTGTCGGATCCGGAGTACTGGGTCCGCCACGTCCGCGAAGCCGTCCGCTTCGCCGACGCGGTGAAGGTGCTGGAGTCGGAGGGAGTGACCCGGTTCCTGGAGCTGGGGCCGGACGGTGTGCTGACCGCGATGGCGCAGCAGTCGGTCGAGTCGGAGACGGCCGTGCTGACGGCCGCCCTGCGCAAGGACCGTGCCGAGGCCACCGCCGCCCTCACCGCCGTGGCGCACCTGCATGTGTGCGGCGCGGCCGTGGACTGGGCGGGCGTCCTCGCCGGCCGCGGCGCCGGCCGGGTGGAGCTGCCGACGTACGCCTTCCAGCGCGGCCACTACTGGATCACCCCGGAGAACGGCGCCGGTGACGTGTCCTCCGCCGGACTCGACGCCGCCGACCATCCGCTGCTCGGCGCCGCCGTGACGCTGGCCGACAGCGACGGTGTGGTGCTCACCGGCCGGCTCTCCACGTCCGCCCAGCCGTGGCTCGCCGACCACGTGGTGGGCGGCACCGTCCTGTTCCCCGGCACCGGGTTCGTCGAACTGGCCGTACGGGCCGGCGACCAGGTCGGCTGTGACGTCCTGGAGGAGCTGACGCTGGAGGCGCCGCTCGCGCTGCCCGAGCGCGGGTCGGTGCAGGTGCAGGTCGCCGTGGGCGCCGCCGACGCCTCCGGCATCCGGTCGCTGACCGTCCACTCCCGCCCCGCCCCGGACGCACCCTGGACCCGGCACGCCGCCGGTGTGCTGGCACCGGGCGCCGACCAGGGCCGCTTCGACCTGACCCAGTGGCCGCCGCCCGGCGCCGAAGCCGTCGACGTGACCGGGCTCTACCCGGACCTCGCCGGACTCGGCCTCCAGTACGGTCCGGTCTTCCAGTCCCTCAAGGCCGCCTGGCGCGACGGCGACACCGTCTATGCGGAGGTCGCCCTCCCCGAGAGCGGCCACCGGGACGCCGAGCGGCTCGGCCTGCACCCCGCCGTCCTCGACGCGGCCCTGCACGCCGTCAGCTTCACCGGCGTGACCGGCGGTCAGGCGGCCCTGCCCTTCGCCTGGTCCGGGGTCACCCTGCACGCGGCGGGAGCCGCCGCCGTACGCGTGCGGCTGACGCCGACCGGGTCGGGGGTCTCCCTCGCCCTCGCCGACGCCGGCGGGCGCCCCGTGGCCACCGTCGAGTCCCTGGTGCTGCGGCAGATCTCCGAGGAACAGCTCGCCGCCGCCCGGGCCGGCTTCCAGGACTCCCTCTACCACGTCGAGTGGATCCCGCTCCCGGCCGCCCCGTCCGGCGGGCAGGAGCCCGTCACGGTCGTCACCGGTGTTCCCGGGGCCGACGCGCAGGCGGTGCGCTCCGCGGTGCACGAGGCGCTCGGTCGGTTGCAGTCCGCCGAGGGCCGGCTGGTGTTCGTCACCCGGGGCGCGGTGGCACTGCCGGGCGAGGACGTCACCGACCTCGCCGGTGCGGCCGTCTGGGGCCTGGTCCGCTCGGCGCAGGCCGAGGACCCGGACCGTTTCGTCCTGGTCGACACGGACACCGGCATCGAGACCGAAACCGGCACGGATGACGCCGTCGCTCTGGCGCTGGCGACCGGCGAGCCGCAGGTCGTGGTGCGCGGTCGCACCGCCCACGGCGCCCGGCTGACCCGCACGCCGCTCGCGCCGGACGAGTCCCCGGTCTTCTCCGCCGAGGGGACGGTGCTGGTGACGGGTGCGACGGGCACGCTGGGTGGTCTGTTCGCCCGGCATCTGGTGTCCGAGTACGGTGTGCGCCGTCTGCTGCTGACCAGTCGCCGGGGTGAACAGGCTCCCGGTATGCGGGAGTTGGTCGAGGAGCTGTCCGGGCTGGGTGCCGAGGTGACGGTGGCGGCCTGTGACGCGGCGGACCGGGAGGCGCTGGCCGCTCTCCTCGACGGCGTGGCAGATCTTTCCGGCGTGGTCCATGTGGCGGGTGTCCTGGACGACGGTGTGATCGCGTCCCTGACGCCGGAGCGGGTGGAGAGGGTGCTGCGTCCGAAGGTGGACGCGGCCCTGAACCTGCACGAACTCACCGCCGGCAGGAACCTCACCGCCTTCGTCCTCTTCTCCTCCGGCTCCGGCACCCTGGGCGCCCCCGGCCAGGGCAACTACGCCGCCGCCAACGCCTTCCTGGACGCGCTCGCCGCGCACCGCAAGGCCAACGGCCTGCCCGCGCAGTCCCTCGCGTGGGGCCTGTGGGCCGGAGGCATGGCCGACACCCTCGACGAGGCGGAGCGCGGCCGCATCTCCCAGGGCGGCATCCACCCCCTCGCCCCCGAGGAGGGACTCGCGCTCTTCGACGCCGCCCAGCGCAGCGCCGAGCCCACCCTGGTCCCGGTCAAGTTCGACCTGAACGCGCTGCGTTCCCAGGGCGAGGGCACGCCCGCGCTGCTCCGCACCCTGGTACCCGGCGCGACCCGGCGCCGCCGCAGCGCCGGCACGCCCAGGACCGAGCCCGGCACCCTCAAGCACCGGCTCGCCTCGCTGTCCGAGGAGGAGCGACTGCCGGCGCTGCTCGAACTGGTCCTCAACCGGGCCGCCGTCGTCCTCGGCTTCCCCGACGCCGGGGCCGTCGAGCCCCAACGGGCCTTCCGGGAACTCGGCGTCGACTCCCTGGCCGCCGTCGAACTGCGCAACGGCCTCAACGAAGACACCGGTCTGCGGCTGCCCGCCACCCTCGTCTTCGACTACCCGAGCCCCGCCGACGTGGCCCGCCACCTCCTGGAGGAACTGTCCGGCCAGGACGCCGACGCCCCGGTGGCCCTGCCCGCCGCCGCGGGCACCGACGGGGACCCGATCGTCATCGTCGGCATGAGCTGCCGTTACCCGGGTGGGGTGGAGACGCCGGAGGAGTTGTGGCGGCTGGTCGCCGACGGGGTGGACGCGGTCTCGGAGTTCCCCACCAACCGTGGGTGGAACATCGAGGAGCTGTACGACCCGACCTCGGAGCGTCCCAACACCAGCTACGTCAAGCACGGCGGCTTCCTGCACGACGCCGCCGACTTCGACCCGGCCTTCTTCGGCATCAGCCCGAACGAGGCCCTGGGCATGGACCCGCAGCAGCGGCTGCTGCTGGAGACCGCCTGGGAGGCGATCGAGCGGGCGGGTATCGACCCGGCCACGCTGAAGGGTTCGGCCACCGGCGTGTTCGCCGGGATGATGTACCACGACTACGCCGCCAACAGCGGCACCGGCGCCATCGCCTCCGGCCGCGTCTCCTATGTCTTCGGTTTCGAGGGACCGGCCGTCACCATCGACACGGCGTGCTCGTCGTCGTTGGTGGCGTTGCACCTCGCGGCGCAGGCGCTGCGGTCGGGGGAGTGCTCGTTGGCGCTGGCCGGTGGTGTGGC
>NZ_JBIATN010000036.1:61382-91093 GCF_042891825.1 Streptomyces sp. NPDC001852 | reverse complement strand
GCCGACGAACTCGCCGACCGCATCGCGGTGCTCAACGGCGGCCGGATCGTCGCCGAGGGCACCGCCGACGAACTCAAACGGCTCGTGCCGGGCGGTCACGTACGGCTGCGGTTCTCCGACCCGGCGGCGTACGAGCGGGCGGCGACCGCGCTGCGCGAGACCACCCGCGACGACGAGGCGCTCGCCCTGCAGATCCCCAGCGACGGAAGCCAGCGCGAGCTGCGCGCCGTCCTCGACTGGCTGGACGCCGCCGGCATCGAGGCCGACGAGCTGTCCGTGCACACCCCCGACCTCGACGACGTGTTCTTCGCCCTGACCGCCACTCCCGTACCCGCCCGCACCACCGCTCGGCCCGCCGACAAGGAGACCGCCCGATGAGCACCGCCGGCCACGCCTTCAGCGACAACCTCACGATGCTGCGGCGCAACCTGCTGCACGCGCGCCGCTATCCCTCCCTCACCCTGAACCTGCTGCTCACCCCGGTCATCCTGCTGCTGCTCTTCGTCTACGTCTTCGGCAACGTGATGAGCGCCGGCATCAACGGCGGCCACGCCGACCGCGCCGACTACGTCGCCTACCTGGTCCCCGGCATCCTCTTCCTGACGGTGGCCATGACCTCGCTCGGCACCGCGGTGTCCGTGTGCACCGACATGACCGAGGGCATCATGGCCCGGTTCCGCACCATGGCGATCTCCCGTGCCTCCGTGCTGATCGGCCATGTGGTGGGCAGTGTGATCAAGACGCTGATGGCTCTGGTGCTCGTCCTGGGCATCGGACTGGCCATCGGCTTCCGGCCGAACGCGACGCCGGTGGAGTGGATCGCGGCGGCCGGGCTGATCGCGCTGGTCAGCCTCGCGCTGACCTGGATCGCGGTCGGCATGGGCCTGGCGAGCCCCAACCCGGAGGGGGCCAGCAACATGGGGACCCCGCTGGTCATGCTGCCGTTCCTGTCCAGCGCGTTCGTGCCGGTGGACGCCATGCCGAGCTGGTTCCGCTGGTTCGCCGAGTACCAGCCGTTCTCGCCCGCCATCGAGACGCTGCGGGGCTTGCTGCTGGGCAGCGGGATCGGCACGGAGAACGCGGTGCTGACGCTGGCGTGGTGTGTGGGGCTGTCGGTGCTGGGTTATGTGTGGTCCAAGGCGCAGTTCGATCGCGAGCCGCAGCGGTGAACGCCTGATGGCTCGGGGCACGCTGTCGTCAGTTCCCGCAGTGCCTCCGCCCGCAACTCCTCCCGCCCCAGGGCGGCGTACCTCGACCTCGCGTCGGCGTATGCCGCCCTGTCGGCGTTCTCGGCCGCCTCGCGGGAGCGGGACAGGGACAGGGTGGGGAAGTCCCGTACCGCCGGCATCCGTTCCGCGAGCGCCAGCAGCCGTACCGCCCCCGCCTCGTCCCGGGCCAGAGCGGTGAAGCCCAGCGCCAGCAACACCGTGCCGTACACCGGCAGTTCCACCGGAGCGCCCTCCGTCGGGGTGCCGTCGGTGGGGGTGCCGGACAGCATGCCGAGCAGCCGTTCCCGCAGTTCCCCGGCGAGGTGGGGCACCGGCTCCAGCCGGCCGGCCTGTGCGTGCGCGGCCAGTGCGGCCGACCGCAGCTCCAGTGACCACGGCTCCACGAACGGGTCACCGGCATGCAGCAGGCTGTCCTGCTGCACCTGCGCGACCGCCCGGCGCCACAGCCCGAGTCCGACCTCGGTCAGCCCCCGGGCCAGCGCGATCTCCGCGCGGGTCGGCAGATCGGAGGAGAAGATGCGGGCGGACTCCGGCGGCCGGTCCAGCTCCGCGAGCCCCAGCCAGTACTCGGCCTCGTCGAGGTCCCCGCGCTGCAGACAGGCCAGCACCAGTCCCGAGTGCACGCCGACCGAGTCCGACCAGCCGCCGTGCATGCTGAACTCGCCGAGCGCGTCCAGCGCGGCCCGCAGATGGTCGTACGCCTCCGCGCCCCGCTCGGACTGGAGGCACAGCTCGCTGATCCGCCCGTGACTGAGCAGCGCCATGGCCGGATTGCCGAGTGGTTCCAGCGAGGTGAGCATCCGGCGGGCGTACTCCAGCGCACGTTCGGTGCCGTGCTCGGACTCCCAGACGTAGCTCGCCACGCAGGCCGCGACGCCCGCCAGCAGCGGCTCGTCGGACTCGCAGAGTTCCTGCAGCCGCTCGTAGTGCGGCGGGTGTATGTCCGGTACGGCGCACAGCACGACCGACAGCGCCCGCACCAGGGTGTCCGGCGGCGCGGGCGGCAGCCGGCGCAGGGTCACCAAGTGGCGTACGGCGTGCGGGCCGTGGCCCATGAAGAGGCTCGCCGTGCACACGGCCGCCGCGCTGCGGGTCGCCTCGACGTCGTCCGGGCCGGGGCGGAACCGGGACAGCGGCGCCCCGGTCTCGGCGACGAGGGCGACGAGCCGGAGGTAGTGGGAGTCGGTGGCCCACAGGGAGGCGAGCACGGCGGTGACGGCGGCCGTGCTCGGCCCGTCCTCGCGGGCCAGGGCGTGCCGCAGCGCCAGGACGAGGTTGTCCTGCTCGGCGCGGATGCGCAGCCAGGTGGGGACGGGGTCGCTGCCGAGCAGCACGTCGTGGTGGGCGCGGCCGAAGTCGCGGGCCCAGGAGAGGAACCGGTCGGTCACCGTCTCCTCCTCGCCGGCCTCGGCGCGCTTGGCGGAGCCGAACTCCCGCAGTGTCTCCAGCATGTGGAAGCGCACCCCGGAGGGCCCGTCGTCCACCTTGATCAGGGACTGGCCGGCCAGTTGCTCCAGCAGTGCCAGCGTGTCCCCGGTCTCGCCGAGGACGTACTCCGCGGCGTCCTCGGCGAAGCCTCCCGGGAACACGGACAGGGCGCGCAGGGCCGCCTGGCCGTCGGGTTCCAGGAGGTTCCAGCTCCAGTCGACCACGGCCCGCAGCGTGCGGTGCCGCTCGGGCGTGTCCCGGGCGCCGCCGCGCAGCAGCGTGAACCGGTCCCTGAGGCGGTCGGAGATGTCGGCCACGGAGAGCACCCGCACCCGGGCGGCGGCCAGCTCCACGGCGAGCGGCAGCCCGTCCAGGTGCCGGCAGATCTCGACGACCAGTTCCGCGGGCAGTTCCACGCCGGGCCGGGCGGCCCGCGCCCGCTGGGTGAAGAGTTCCACCGAGGTCGCCTGGGACAGCTCGGGCAGGGCGTACACGGACTCCGAGCTCAGCCCGAGCGGGGCCCTGCTGGTGGCCAGGACCCGCAGCCTGCTGGACCGTGACACCAGCGCCTGGACCAGCGCGGCCGCGCCCGCGACGACGTGCTCGCAGTTGTCCAGCACCAGCAGCGCGGGACCGGCACCCAGCGCGGCGACGATGCCGCTCACCGTGTCCCCGCCCGCGGCGAACTGCCGGCCCTCCCCGGCGCCGACCGCCGAGGCCACCTCACCGGGCACGTCGTCGTCGGCGGTGACACCGGCCAGCGGGACGAAGTGCACCACGGGGTGCTCGGCCGCCCGGCTCACCGCGTGGGAGAGGCGGGTCTTGCCCAGCCCGCCGGGGCCGACGACGGTGACCACCCGGGCCTCGCGCAGCAGTGCGGCCACGGCGGCGAGGTCGGCGTCCCGGCCGAGCAGCGGGTTCGGGTCGTGCGGCACGCCGTGGCGGACCGGCGGTACGTCCGCGCTCAGCAGCTCCTGGTACACGGCCCTGAGCCCGGGCCCCGGATCGGTCCCCAGATCCTCCCGCAGGACGCGCCGGTAGGTGTCGTACCGGGTCAGCGCGGCGGCCCGGCCGGCGGTGGCGGCCTCGCAGCGCAGCAGCTCCGCCAGCACCTCCTCGTCCCGCGGGAGCTCCTTCGCCAGCTCGGCCAGGGGCGCCGCGGCCTCCTCCCGCCGCTCCAGCCGGGCGAGCGCGAGCGCCCGGGAGCGGACCAGCGCGCGGTGCGCCCGCAGTCGTCCGGCGCGCAGGGCCAGCACCGGATCGTGCAGGTCCTCGCCGGCTGCGCCGCCCACGGTGCCGTCCCACAGGGCCAGCCCGGCCTCGGCCTCGGCCAGTGCGCCCCGGTGGTTCCCCGACCGGGCGCGCTCGGCGGCCGCCGCCTCGTGCAGCAGCAGCGCGGAGCTGTCGACCTGTGTCTCCTCCAGCGCCAGCCGGTAGCCCACCGGAGTGCTCACGACCAGTTCGGAACCCAGCTGCGAGCGCAGCCGCGACACCAGGATCTGCACCGCCTTGCCCGGCCGTTCGGGCAGTTCCTCGGCCCACAGGCCCTCCACGAGCCGGCCCGTGCTGCAGCCGGTGCGCAGGTCCTCTGCCAGCAGCGCCAGCAGGCCGCGCAGCCGGGGCGCGGTGATCTCCCGGCCGCGGCAGGAGACTTGGGACAGCAGGGTCAACTCGGTGGTCACCCGTGCAGGTTAGCCAGAAGTCAGGAAAGCCCCGAGGCCCGGAGCACCGCCTGCGTCGTCTCGTCGTCGATGCGGTGGCCGAGGCGGTGCAGGACCTCGGCGCCCCGGCGCAGCGTGCCGCGCTCCAGGGAACGGCGGACGCCGGTGTCGAGTTCGTGCCAGAGCAGCGGGTTGGCGACGAGGACGCGGGGGTCGAGTTCCAGACGGTGGCCGTGGACGTCCCGCAGGACCAGGTGGGAGGAGACGCCGTCGTACTGCCGCACGCAGACCAGCGCGTCGGTGTGGACAAGGTGCCGGCGCCAGGGTGTGCGTACGGCGAGCCAGCCGGGGCCCGCGCTCACCCGCTGGGGGAGCAGGACGGCGCACAGCGCGGCCGACAGGGCGACCCAGAGCAGGGCGCGCGGGGGCGAGAGGCTTCCCGCGTCCCAGTCGACCAGGAGGCTGAGGGTGCAGAAGACCAGGGCGCAGGTGAGCGCGAACCGGGCGCTGCCGCGCCAGTGGCGGTCGCCGGCCGGGCCTTGCGGTCCGCTCCGTCGCATGTCGCCGACGCTGGGCGGCCGGGCGGGGTACGGCGGCCGCCGCTTACGGGTTCCTGGCGCCGTACGGCCGAATCCTGACGGGTTTCTGACGCCGGCCGGCGTGGCCGGGTCCTCAGCCGGTGTGCACGCGGGGGCGCAGGGGCCGGTTCGGTTCCGCCTCGCGCAGTACCTCGCGGGTGACCGGGGCGACCTCGCCCTGGCCGAAGAGGAAGAAGCGCAGGAAGTTGGCGAAGGGGTTGCCCTCGGTCCACTCGAAGTAGATGTGCGGGGTGCAGCCGGTGACGTCGCGGGCGTGGAGGAGGAGCGCGGCGAGGGCGTTGGGGATGGAGGCGGACTCCAGGGTGAGCACGCGGTAGCGGTCGTGCAGCACCTCGCCGTGCACGGTCAGGCCGGCCTCGAACTCGGAGGGGTCGGTGACCGTGACCTCGACGAAGACGAAGTCCTCCGTGGTCGGGAGGTCGTTGTCGGTCCGGATCTGCTCGACCTTGTCGCGGTACTCGGCCTTGTCGCGTCGGCCGGGCTTGTTGGCGATGAAGCGGATACGGCGGTGGGACATGTCCCGGACGAACCGTTCCGCCATGCCGTCCAGCTCGATATGGGTGACGCGCAGCTCGAAGGCGCGGGCCAGCCGGGAGAGGAAGGAGACGAGCATGATGCCGACGATGAAGCAGGCACCGATCTTGACGCCGTCCGGGCGTTCGATGACGTTGGCGACGGTGACGTAGAGCAGGACCGCGGCGACGGTGCCGAAGGCGGCGGTCCAGCCGCGCTGGCCCGCCCGGCGGGAGGCGATGGTCACCGCGATGGCCGCGGAGGACATCAGGACCAGCACGCCGGTGGCGTAGGCGCCGCCCTGTTTGTCGACGTTGGCGTCGAAGATCCAGGTGACCAGGAAGGCGACCAGGGTGAAGACGATGACCATCGGGCGCACGGCGCGGGCCCAGTGCGGGGCCATGCCGTAGCGGGGAAGGTAGCGCGGCATGAGGTTGAGCAGGCCCGCCATCGCGGAGGCGCCGGCGAACCACAGGATGGCGATGGTGGAGAGGTCGTAGACCGTGCCGAAGGCGCCGCCGAGGTACTGGTGGGCGAGGTAGGCGAGGGCGCGGCCGTTGGCCTGGCCGCCGGGCTTGAAGGCGTTCGCCGGGATGAGCACCGTGGTGATGAAGCTGGTGGCGATCAGGAACACGCTCATGATGAGCGCGGCGGCCGTCAGCAGCTTCTTGGTGTCGCGGATCCGGCCCCTGGGGGCGTCCTCGGTGTCGTCCGGGTCACCCTGGACGTGGGGCATGACGGCGACGCCGGTCTCGAACCCGGACAGGCCGAGGGCGAGCTTGGGGAAGACCAGCAGGGACACGCCGATCATGGCGAAGACGGTGCCGTGCTGGGTGGTCAGGGCGGCGGCCCAGTCGGTGACCACGTGCCCGGCGGTGAGCACGTGCCAGAAGCCGACGACCACGACCACGGCGTTCAGGGCGAGGTAGACCACCACCAGGGCGAACGCGACGCCGATCGCCTCCAGGAAGCCCTTGAGGAACACCGCGCCCAGCAGCGCCACCAGCAGCAGGGTGATCACCATCTGCCGGCCGTGCAGCACGTGTGTCAGGTGCGGGTTCTCGATGAGGTGGGTGGAGGCGTCGGCGGCCGAGAGGGTGATGGTGATCAGGAAGTCGGTGGCGGCGAAACCGAGCAGTGTGAGCACGAACAGCTTGCCCTTCCAGAAGGACAGCAGCCGCTCCAGCATGGCGATGGAGCCCTCGCCGTGCGGGCTCTCCTCGGCCACCCTGCGGTAGACGGGGAGGGCGCCGGCCAGGGTGACGACGACGAGGACCAGGGTGGCGACGGGGGAGAGCAGACCGGCCGCCAGGGCGGCGATGCCGGGCTGGTAGCCGAGGGTGGAGAAGTAGTCGACGCCGGTCAGGCACATCACCCGGTACCAGCGCTGGCCCATGTGCGGGGGCTCCGGCTCGGCGTGCGGCCCGGTGTGGCCGCCGGCCTTGCCCATGTCGGACAGCCCCTCCAGCATCCAGTCGCGCAGTCGGCCGGTATGCGGAGGGTGTTGGGTCGTGGCCATCGGCGTGCTCCTGATGTGCGGCTCAGCGTGAGGTTCCGGCCATCACGGGACACCGGCACCAGCGTAGGCAGACGGCGACACGGGGGCCCATGGCTCAGGGCGCCGCGGGCGTCAAGCTTGCGTCAAGACACCGTGGGGAGCCGTGAAAACGCAGGTCAGCCGCATAGCGCTACGCGTCGGACAGCCGGGCCTCCTCGAGGTCCAGGGCCCGCTGCAGCCGTCGCCGCGTGGTGTCGCTGATGGCGTGGGCGTCGTAGAGCCGCTGCAGCTCGCCGGTCTCGACGGCGATCAGGTCGCGCCGCAGCTCGCGGTAGACCCGGTCGGCGGACGCGGTGGCCACGCCCTCGGCGCCGTTGCTGTGGGCGAGACGGTCGCGGGCGTCGTCGAGACGGGCGTTCAGGCCGCGGCGCAGCCGGTCCAGGACGACGTCCGGCACGACCTCCAGCTCCGCGAGCTCCTCCAGGCGCGCGAGGCCGGCGTGCGCGAGGTGGGAGCGGGCCTGGGCCTCCTCGCGCGCGGTGTGGGCGGGCTCCAGGGCGATGCCGGAGGCGCGGACGACGGGGGCGAGCGTGAAGCCCTGCACGACGAGGGTGACCACCACGACCGAGGTGGTCAGGACGAGTACCAGCGGCCGGTCGGTCAGCGGGCTGCCGTTGTTCGTGACCTCCGGTAGGGACAGGGCGGCGGCCAGCGGCATCACCCCGCGGGTGCCCGCCCAGGTCAGCACCACCGGCACCCGCCAGTTCGGGCGGCCGACCCCGCCGTTGCGCTGCACGACCGCCGACAGGGGCGCCAGCCACAGCAGGCGTACGGCGACGAGGGTGGCGGCGACGGCGAGGGCGTACAGCGGCCAGGACCGGTCACCGTCGGCCAGCGCCCGCACCTGGGCGGGGAGGGCCAGGCCTATCAGGCTGAACACCACGCTCTCCAGCAGGAACACCACCGTGCCGTACACCGCGTGCAGCTGGAGCCGGATGCGGGCGTTGGTGAGCCGGTCGCCCCGGCCGCCCAGCACCACCCCGGCCACCACGCACGACGTCACTCCGGAGGTGTGCGCGACCTCCGCGAGCAGGTAGGCGGCGTACGGGGTGACCAGGGCGATCACCGTCTCCAGCACCGGGTCCTCGGTGCGGCGCCGGACCAGGGTGATCACTCCGGCCACGGCCGTCCCGATCACCGTGCCGCCGCCCGCGAGCAGGAAGAACTCGCCGCTCGCGGCGCCCCAGTCGGCGGCGGCCGCGGCCACGGCGATGCCCGCCGCCACCCGGACCAGCACCAGGGAGGTCGCGTCGTTGAAGAGGCTCTCCGCCTGGACGAGGACCTGGACCCGGGGCGGCAGGGCGAGCCTGCGGCCGAGCGCGGTCACCGCCACCGGGTCGGTGCTGGCCAGCACGGCGCCCAGCACGAACGCCATCTGCCAGGACAGGGGGGTGACCAGGGCGGCCACGGCGGCGACGGCCGCCGCGGAGGCGAGCACCAGGCCGATGGCGAGGATCCCGACCGGTTTCCACACCGCCCGCAGCTCCCGCCAGGGCATGTCCTCGGCGCTCGCGTACAGCAGGGGCGGGAGGACGACGAGGCCGATGATCTGGGGGCTGATCTGGATCTGCGGGGTGCCCGGGAGCAGCGCCACGGCGAGACCGGCGACCACGAGGAGGGAGGGGGCGGGAATGCGCCAGCGGCGCGCGAAGGTGGCGACCACCGTGGCGAGGACCACGAGGGCGAGAACCGTACCGACGCTGCGCATGCCGTCCCCCGGGGATGCGGAAGGGGATTGCGGAAGCCACCCCGGCTCCCGGCCGACCAGACTTCCCGGCACACCTGCCGTCACCCTATCGGGCCAGGTCACGTCAAGACAGTGTCAAGACCCACCGAACCGGCGCCGGGGAACCGCCGACACGCGCACCGGCCTCTCCGAGGGGCGAGCGGAGCACGTCAGTGGCGACGAGCGACGTACGACCCGGTCGGCCGAAGGTCTGCCTCGGCGGCAGAGACGGCCTGGTCGAGTCCGGACGCCTCGGCGGGCTGCTCGCCCTGTACGACGGGGCCGAGGTGATCCTCAAGCCGGTCTTCGGCACCCTCGCCGACCGGGTCGGCGCCCGCCCGGTGCTGCTCGGCGGGCTCCTGGCCTTCGCGGCGGCCTCCGCGCTGTACGTGGCGGCGGACAGCCCCGGTTGGCTGTGGGCGGCCCGGCTCGGCCAGGGCGCCGCGGCCTCCGCGTTCTCGCCGTCCGCGTCCGCGCTGGTGGCCCGGCTCAACCCGGCCACGGGGCACGGCCGCGCCTTCGGCAGGTACGGCTTCCACAAGTCCGTCGGCTACACGCTCGGCCCGCTGCTCGGCGGCGTCCTGGTCCGGGCCGGCGGCCTGCGTCTGCTCTTCGCCGTGCTCGCGGTGCTCGGCGTGGCCGTCGCCGCCTGGGCCGCGCTCGCCGTCCCCGCCGTGCCCCCGTTGCCGAAGGCCCGGCAGACCGTGCTGGACCTGGCCCGGAGACTCGCCGCTCCGGCCTTCCCCGCCCCGACGTCCGCGTCGGCGGCGGCGACCGCCGCCCTCTCGGCCGGGGTGGGCTTCCTGCCCGTCTCCGGCCGTGCCGCCGGGCTGGGCACGGTGGCCACCGGGGCCGCGGTGTCGCTGCTCGCCGCCTGCGCGGCCGTCGTGCAGCCGCGGGCCGGGCGCGCCCTGGACGCGGGACGGCTCACCGCGCGTCACGGTCCGGCAGCGGGGCTGTCGGTCACCGCCGTGGGGCTGGCCTGCGCGATGCTGCCGGGCCTGACCGGCATCCTCACCGCAGCCGCTCTCATCGGCGCCGGCACGGGCCTGGTCACCCCGCTCGGCTTCGCCGCGCCGGCGTCCTCGGCCCCTCGGCAACGGCTGGGGCAGACCATGGGGGCGGCGGAACTCGGGCGCGAACTCGGCGACGCGGGCGGGCCGTTGCTGGTGGCGACGGTTGCCTCTGCGGCCACGCTCACCTGTGGCTTCGCCGTGCTGGGGATCCTCGTCGGGACGGGGGCGGGGGCGGGGGCGGGGGCGGTGGCGGCGTTCGTCCGGCGCGGCGTCAGCACGGCACGTCCAGAGTGACCGTTGCCCCACCCCCCGAGTTCTCCGCCCGCGCCGTACCGCCATGAGCCATGGCCACCGCTTGCACAAAAGCCAGCCCCAGACCTGACCCCGCGCTCGTACGGCTGTCCTCCGCGCGGGCGAAGCGGTCGAAGGCGCGGGGCAGGAACCCGGGCGGGAAGCCCGGCCCCTCGTCCGTGACGGACAGCCGCAGCCGGTCCTCGTGGACGGTGGCCGTCACGGTGACGGCCCCGCCGCCGTGCCGCAGCGCGTTGTCGACGAGGTTGCCGAGGGCGGGCACCAGCCAGCGGGCGTCGACGTCGACGGGGGTGTCCGGCGCGTCGGCGGTCAGTTGGCGACCGGCGCGTCCGGCGGTGCGCAGATGCCGGGCGACGGCCGTCTCGACCAGGTCGGCCGGCCGGACCGGTGCCCGGGTGATGTGGCCGGTGCTGCCGAGTTCCTCCAGGTCCAGCAGGGCGTTGGAGAGGTCGATCAGGCGCTGGACCTCCGCATCCACGGAGCGCAGGGTCTGGTCGAGCTCCTCGGCCGAGCGGGGGCGGTGCAGTGCGAGGTCGACCTCGGCCCGCAGCAGGGACAGGGGGGTGCGCAGCTCGTGGCTGGCGTCCGCGACGAAACGGCGCTCGCGGACGGCGGACGCCTCCAGACGGTCGAGCATGCGGTTGAGGGTGTGCCCGAGCCGGGTGATCTCGTCGTCGCGGTCGGCGGGCACGTCCAGGCGCAGGTTCGGTCCGCCGTCGGCGAGGGCTGCGGCCGCGGTGCGGTAGCGCTCGACGGGGCGCAGTGCGGCGCGGGCGGTGCGGTAGCCGACGTACGAGGCGGCGATCAGGGTCAGTCCGGAGGCGAGGGCGAGCTGGGCGAGGAGTTCCCGCAGGGCCTCGTCGCGATGGCCGCGGCGGACGGCGGCGACGACGACGCGCACCGCTCCGCCGGCCCGGACCCGCTCGGCCGCCAGGCGCAGCGTGTCCGGGGTGATCGGCAGCAGGGAGCCGACGTCGCGGCGTACCGCGTGTCCCTGTGCGGCGGCGCCGAGTTCGGCGGGGGTGAGCAGCGGGCGACGGCCCACGGCGCCACTGGCCGCGAGGACCCGGCCGTGGGTGTCGAGGACCTGGTAGAGGCTGCCGCTGGGGCCCGGCGGCGGTGCGGTGCCGGCGCGGACGGCCCGGTCGAGACTGTGCCGGTAGGCGGCCAGGTCGTCGTGGAGCTGGCGGTCGAGGGCGGTCTGCACCCGCCAGTAGACCAGCCCGGCCGCCGCGGTCAGGACGAGGGACATGGTGACGGCGACGGCCAGCACGAGCCGGGTGACGACGGGCAGCCGGCCGAACCACCCGCGCAACCGCAAGGGCAGCCGCCCGAACCACACGCGCGGCCGGCCGGGCAGGGTCACGGGGCGGTCTCCAGGCGGTAGCCGCGCCCGCGCAGGGTGGTGATCGTCGTACGGCCGAAGGCCCGGTCGACCTTCGCGCGCACCTTGGAGACGTGCACGTCGATGGCGTTGCTGCGCAGGTCGGTCTCGCCGTCCCAGACCTCCTCCAGCAACTGCAGTCGGCTCACCACGCACCCGGCGTTCGCCATCAGCACCCGCAGCACGTCGAACTCCCGCCGGGACAGGTCGAGTTCGGTGTCCGCCCGCCAGGCCCGCTGCCGCTCGGGGTCGAGGACGAGGTCGCCGACCTTCAGGCGGCCGGAGCCGTCGGGGCGGCGCCGGGAGATGGCCCGCAGCCGGGCCAGCAGCTCCTCCATGGCGAACGGCTTGACCATGTAGTCGTCGGCGCCGGCGTCGAGACCGGCGACCCGTTCGCTGATCGCTCCGCGCGCGGTGAGGAGGACGACGGGCACGTCGACGCCGTCGCCGCGCAGCGTCCGGCACACCTCGACGCCGTCCATCCCGGGCAGCATCACATCCAGCAGGACCGCGTCCAGGCGCGGGTCACGAGCCGCGGCCAGTCCGGAGGGGCCGTCGTAACGGCCCTCGGCGGTGTGCCCGGACTCGGTGAGGTAGCGGACGACGAGGTCGGTGAGGCGGGTCTCGTCGTCGACGACCAGGTAGTGCATGGCGGCCAGGCTAGCCGTCGGCGCCCCCGGCCTCCGGTGTCCGGAAGCCTTCATGGTCTGTTCATGTGACATCCCTACCTTCCTTCAGGTCGCGGTGCTCCGCGGACCGCGACCGGTCCGCCGTCCGACGTGCCGGGACGGAAGGGACAGCCATGGACGCACTGGTGCTCGCCGCCAAGGGCATCACCCACCACATCGCCCCCCTCGACCTCGTCACCCGCGGCGGCCTCGACGTCGTCGCCCTGATGGTCCTGGTGGGCTGGCTCTACCGGCGCCGCCCCAGCGCACCGGCGATGCCGCTGGTCCTGGTGGCACTGAACATCGGCCTGTTCGCGGCGATGAGCACGATCAGCGCGGGCAAGTTCCCCGCCGGGGTCGGCTTCGGACTGTTCGGCATCCTCTCCCTGGTCCGCCTGCGCAGCGCCGCCTTCACCCTGCGCGACGTCGCCTACACCTTCGTGACCCTGGTCATCGCCCTGTGCACCGGGCTTCCGCAGCGCGGCAGCTGGCTGGTGATCACGCTGGACGCGGTGGTGCTGCTGGCGGTCCTGCTGGTGGACGACCCCCGCGCCTACCAGCCGCCGACCCGCACGGTGCGACTGACCCTGGACCGGATCTACGACGACCCCTCCCTGATCGCCCAGGACGTCGCGTTCCGCTTCGGTCGGGCGCCGCTGTCGGTCGAGGTCGACGAGGTCGACTACGTCCGCGAGACCACCCGGGTCTCCGCCCACTACCCCGCCGGCGCCCAGGGCGCCGTACCGGCTGAGCCCGGCCCCGCCCAGGACGCCGGGCCGCGCGAGCAGGTGACCCTCGCATGACCTCCTCGCTCGCGACCGGCCTCGGTCTCGCAGCCCTGCGCGGCGCCACGCTCGCCGAGGTCGACGCGGCGGCCGCGCTCCAGCACCGCACCGACCGCAAGTACCTGCTCCCCCTCGACCGCGCCCGCGACCTCGTCGCCCGGCTCGCCGACAGCCACCACGTCCTCGACCTGGCCGGCCGTCGTACGACCGGCTACCTCAGCACCTACTTCGACACCGATCGGCTCGGCGCCTGGCGGGCCCATGTCCAGGGCCGCCGCCGGCGCTGGAAGGTCCGCACCCGCCTGTACGCGGAGGACGGGCTGTGCCGGGTGGAGGTGAAGACGAAGGACGGCCGCGGCGCCACCGTCAAGCACGCCCTCAGGGTCCCTGCTCACTCGTACGGGCAACTGGACGACGACGCCACCGAGTTCGTCGACGGTGTGCTGCGAGCGGCGGACATCCCCGTCACCGCCGGGCAGCTGACGCAGGCCGCGGAGATCCGCTATGTCCGCGCGGCCCTGGCCGACCTGGACCGCGGCACGCGCGTCACCCTCGACGGCGGCCTGACCTGCCACCACGGCGACCGCACCGCCGCCCTCGACCCGGGGCACGTCCTAGTGGAGACCAAGGGCGGCGCCCGGCCCGCCCCCGCCGACCGGCTCCTGCTGCGTCTGGGTGCCCGGCCCGTCTCCCTGAGCAAGTACGTCGTCGGCCGGTCCCTGCTCACGCCCGGCCTGCCCGACAACTACGTACGCCGGCTCGCCCGCGCCCACTTCACCACCGAGGTGAGCCCCGCCCCGCTCCTGGAAAGGACCCCCGCCGCATGAACGTCCTGCGCGGCATCAAATGGCCGTACGCCGTCATCGCGCTGATCGCCGTGGCCGCCGCCTCCTTCGGTCTGCTGCGGCCGCAGCTGGCCGCGGCCGGCTTCCCGGGGCTGAAGCTCTCGGCGACCGACCGGATCAAACAGGACCCGCCCCCGGCCCTCTTCACGGACGCCGAGATCGCACCGATCGGCAAGCTGGCCGACGCCCAGCGGACGAAGGCCGACGCCCTCTTCGCCCAGTGGAGGAAGGCGCACGGCACCACCCGTGACGACAAGGCGTTCGCCGCCTGGGCCGCGCGGCAGATCCCCGCCCCGCCCACGGTCAAGCAGCGCACCGCCGAACTCCACCAGGTCCAGGCCCTCGCCAAGACCCGTACGGCCGCCGGGAAGAAGGCGGCCGGCTGGCTGGAGCTCAACGGCAAGAAGGACGTCTGGAAGCTCTACCTCCACGACCGGAGCGAGCTCACTCCCGCCGCGCAGGACACGGCGGAGAAGGCCGAGCTCAAGGCGGCCCTGAGTCTGGCCAAGACGGTCTGCGACCAACTGGCGGCCAAGGACAAGCAGCCGGCCCCGTACGTGCTGGATCCGTCCCTGCGCCCGGAGAAGCACATCAAGCCCGGCGCCAAGGGCCCGTACTCCTACCCGTCCCGGCACGCGGCGCGGTCCGCCGCCGCCGTCACCCTCCTCGCCGCCCTCTCCCCGCACCGGGCCGAGGACTACGAGTGGATGCGGGCCGAGGTCCTCTACTCCCGCCTCTACATGGCCGGTCACGTCACCTGTGACCTGACCGCCGGAACCCTGCTCGGCGACCTGATCGGTGACTACGAACTCGCGGTCGGCGGGCACTGACAGCGGGGTGGTGCGCCCTGGCCGCGGTCGCGGCCAGGGCGCGTCGTCGGTTCAGCCGACGTGCAGGGTGAGGGACGCGGTGTGCAGCCTGCCGCCGGTCTGGAACTGCAGGAACAGCCGCCAGTTCCCGGACCGGGCGAACTCGGCGTGGAAGGTCAGGGTCGGCCCGCCGTGGCCGCCGTCGGCCATCGTCTCCGGGTGGAGGTGGGCGAAGGCGAGGTCGCCCTGGTGGAACGCGGTCAGATGGGCGTAGGTGTCGAGGTACGGCTGGAGGTCGGTGACCGGCTTGCCGCCCTTGGTGACGGTGGCGGTCAGCTGGTGCGCCATGCCCGCCATCGGGTCGCCCTGCACCGTGACGGTGTAGCCGTCGACGGTGGCGGTGCCGGCCGGCTTCGGCAGGGCCGACGTCATCGCCCTGCCGGGCACCTTCACGGTGCGGCTGAGCACGAAGTTCTTGCCCCGGCCGGCGCCGCTCGCCGGGGTGAAGGAGGCGTACAGCCGCCAGGCGCCCGGCCGCAGCGCGGCCGACGGCGCGGTCCAGGTGCCGTCCGCGGCCATGGTGGGGTGCAGGTGCTGGAAGCCGGTGAGGTCGGAGCGGATGGCGTAGAAGTGCATCCGCTTGGTCTGGTCGACGGCGAATGCGGTGACCGGCTTGCCGTCCGGTCCGGTGATGGTGAAGCGGTACTCCGTCGCCCTGCCGGCGGGGAGTGTGGCGGCCGTGGACGTCATCCGGTAGCCGTCCTCGGCGGCGGCCAGGCCGTTACCGGTGGACGCGGGGTCCATGCCGGGCATCGACGCCATGTCGCCGGCCGGGGACGAGGGGGAGGGCATGGCGCTGTGGTCCATGCCGGCCATGCCGGAATCGTGGCCCTTGCCGGAGCTGGAGCCGGAGCCGCAGGCGGCGAGGGCCAGGGTGAGGGCCGCGGTGGTGGCGGCCGCCGCGAGGGCGCGGCGGGACATGCGGAAACGCTGGATCATGGGTGTGTCTTTCCAGGCGGGCGCCGGGAGTCGGCGCGGCCGAACGTGTGAGAGCCGTGCGGGACCGCGGCGACGAGCCGGATCCCGGGGGTCCCGTCACGTCCGCGCGACGCACACCTGGAGCAGGAGGTGACGCCCGCCGGCCGGTGGACCCCGGCGACGGGTGCCGTCGTGACCCGGTCGGGCCCGCGGCAGCACGATGGCGGCCGGAAACACGAGGGCACTCGCCACGAGGGGAGGCGGCGGGATCTCCGACCGGGGCGTCGTGGCCAGACACAGCGCGCCCTGCATGGCCTCGTCCGCGCGGGCGGTCGCCGTGGCGGCTGCGGGCGCGGGGTGGCCGGCGGGGTGCGCGGCCGTCGTCGCGGGTGCCGGGCGCATCGTGTCCGGGTGCGCGGCCATCGGGGCGGATCGGGAGACAGCGGTCTCCATGTCCGGCATGGCCCCGTGGCAGCCGCCCGCGGCCGCGGCCGGGCCGCCGTGCATGAGGAACAGCCCGAGCAGGACGGCGACCAGAACGCAGGCCCGCACCGACTGACGGATGCGGGCCCTGGCCGTGCCGGCGACGGGCTGCGCGAGGGTCACGGCCCCACCTTACGGGGAGCCTTCGGTTGCCGGGTGACTCAACCGGGTGAACCATGGCATAGGTGTGGTTTTTGGCTATTCGAGTGATTCAAGTGCTTTCGAGTGATGAGGGTGGGGATTCATCGGGGCTTGCACGTGCGACCTGTGGAGGACTCATGTACACGACTCGATCCCGTGCCCGTTCCGCCGCCATCTGCGTCGCCACCCTGTGCGTCATGGGTGCCACGTCGCTCCCGGCGCTCGCCGCGTCGTCGCCCTCGCCGCCGGCGGTCTCCGCCCTGGACCGGCAGCTCCTGACCGCGGCCCACCAGGGCAACCTGTGGGAGATCGCGACCGGTCAGCAGGCTCAGGGCGCCGCGACCACCGC
Source organism: Streptomyces sp. NPDC001852 (assembly GCF_042891825.1). NCBI lineage: Bacteria > Bacillati > Actinomycetota > Actinomycetes > Kitasatosporales > Streptomycetaceae > Streptomyces > Streptomyces sp. NPDC001852. The sequence goes on along the minus strand of NZ_JBIATN010000036.1, from coordinate 74,609 downwards.
CTGCGTCAGGCGGGTCGGCGCCGACTTCGTCCGCGACCACCGCACCCTCGATGCCGGTGTCGTCAAGACCGCGGCGCAACTCGGCGTGACCCTGCCCTCCGTACAGACGGCCGCGCAGCAGAGGAAGACCGCCGCCCTCAAGTCCCTCGCCAGGACGACCGCGTACGACGCCGCGTGGCTCAAGGCCCAGTACGCCGCCCATGCGCAGACCGTCGCGCTCATCGACAAGGAGATCGCCTCGGGCACCAACCCGCTCGTGAAGTCCCTGGCCAAGAGCGCACGTCCGGTGGTAGCCCGGCACACCCAGATGGTCAACCGGGGCGTGTGCCACGCGTAGCGCCCCCGCCGGCCCGCGGGCGTGTTCGCGCGGTCGGTGACCTCCTGCCGGGGGCGATGTCGTGCACCTCGCCGGTGGCCTGCACGGGCAGGCCACCGGCGAGGTGTCAGCGGTCCCGGGGCACCTCATGACCCTGCGCGGTGTCGGGCGATGCGCCTCGGTGCCTCAGCCGCTGGGGCGAGCGATCGCTGTGTGCCCCGAGGCGATCGCGGTGAGCAGGCGCGCGGCGAGTGGGCCGGCCGACGCGGGGTTCTGTCCGGTGAGCAGGCCCCGGTCCTCGACCACGTGCTCCTGCCACGGACCCGGCCCGGTCAGGAAACGGGCTCCCCGGTGGGTCAGGGCCCGCTGGGAGGTCCACGGCAGGAGGTCCAGGAGGCCCACGTCCTTCTCCTCGTCGTCGGTGAAGGACGTCATCCGGTAGCCGGCGAACGGCCAGGCACCGGTGGGGCCGGTGCAGGACAGCAGGGCGGCCGGCCCGTGGCACACGGCTGCCACGGGCCGGCCCGCGCGGTGTGCGGCGGCCACGACGCGACCGCACTGCGGATCGCGCCACAGATCGACCATCGGTGCGTAACCGCCTGGGATGAACACCGCGTCGTACACCTGGCGGGCGGCTTCCCCCAGCGGTTCCGGGGACGAGAGGTCGAAGTGCCGGGCGTCGACGTCGCGGCGCAACGCCTCGCACTGCGGCGGTGTGAGGCCGGTGCCTTCCGGGGTGAACCCTGCGGGGTCGGGGACGGCGGGCCGCCCGTCGGGGGTTGCCACCGTGACGCGCGCACCGGCGCCGTCGAAGACGGCCAGGGGCGCCACGACCTCCTCGGGCCAGAACCCGACGGCCCGGGTGCCGCCGTTCGTGAGCGACATGCGGGTGGCGGCCGACAGAAGCATCAGGATGTGCGGCATGGGGGCCTCCGTGTCAGATCTCCGTGGGCTCGTCGGTCTGCTCGGCGTACAGGCCGAGGGCACGCATCAGGGGGAACTCGTCGGCGGAGAACAGCACCGCTTCCCCGGTCTCGCTGCCGTTGGTGTGGTGGTGCCGGGCCCAGGAAGGAACGCAGAAGGTGTCACCGGCCGACCACGCGAAGTCGGTGCCGTCGATCGTGGTGGTGCCCTGGCCTTCGGCGACGACGTAGACGACGGATCCGGTGTGGCGATGCGCCAGAGTGCTCTCGCCCGGCTGCAGGAGCTGGAGGCGGCAGCCGGTGGTGGGGGTGACCGGTCCTCCGGTCGCGGGGTTGGCGTACTCCAGGACGACGCCGTCGTAGGGGTCGTGGTGGCCGCACCGCGCGGCCGACCGCAGGGACTCCCGGCACTTGTCCCAGGGATAGGAGTGCAGGGGTGAGGCCGGATGCCGGCGGCGGGTGTCGGGCAGCAGCAGGCCGCCCCAGGAGGCGAGGCTGTCGCGTGCCGGCGTGCTCGTGAGGTGGGTGCGGTCGGGGTGGAGCTCGAAGAACGTGGCGCCGAGCGTGTTCACCAGCGGGTCGTTGGTGAGGTCCTGCCAGATGACCAGGCCGTCGTCGGCGTCGTTGCCGTGTTCGTGCCACAGTCGGCCGGGGGTGACCACGACGTCGCCGGCGCTCACGGGTATGCGGTCTCCGTCGACCGCGGTCCAGCCGCCTCGGCCCTCGTGGACGAACCGGACGGCCGACGCCGCGTGCCGGTGGCACGTCATCGACTCGTGCGGCTTCAGGGCCTGCAGCCCGGAGTAGAGGTGGCCGCAGGCGGCCTCGTAGTCGCGGTGCCCGGGGTTGAGATGGGTGAGGACGCGCAGCGCCGCGGCGTCACCCTTGACGAACTGGGCCGCCTCCCACACGAAGGGACGCAGATTCGCGTAGCGCCACATGCAGGGACGTGACCGGGGCGCCGGTGTCCAGGGCTGGTCGTCGTTGACGGCGGACCAGCGGCCGACGGCGTGGAAGCGGGCGAGTCGCTCGTCGAAGGTACCGGGGTCCGCGGCCGCGGAGTGCAGGGCGGTGGTCATGTCGGGCTCCCTTCCGCCAGGGCGGCGGCGGTGAGTTCGTGCCAGAGGGCGTCGACGTCCTCGCTGCGGGTGTGGATGTTGCCGATGGAGACCCTGATGACGTATCCGGCGTCGGTGACGGTGTGCGAGACGTAGCAGCGCCGGCCGGCGTTGACCCGGTGGTGGATGCGGCGGTTGAGGGCGTCCGTCTCCTCGCGGGACAGGCCCGGTGGTGCGTGGCGCAGGCAGACCAGGGGGAAGGGGCTGTCCGGGTTGGCGATGTGCCAAGGGGGCGTTGCGGCGGCGGCCCGCCGCAGACGGTCGGCGAGTGCGATGGTGGCGGTGAGCTGCTCGGTGATGCCGTCCGTGCCGAACGACTTGATGATCCACCACAGTTTGAGGGCACGGAACTGGCGGCCGAGCTGCAGCGAGTAGTTCATGAAGTCGACGCTGCCGTCCTCCTGGCGGGTGGAGAGGTACTCCGGCACGAGGCGGAAGGCCTGGGTGAGCGCGTCGCGGTGGCGCGAGAAGAGGGCGCTGGCCTCCATGGGGCACAGCAGGACCTTGTGCGGGTTGGCCACCAGGGAGTCGGCCCGCGACAGGTCGGGCAGGTGCGGCCGGATGCTCTCGGTCAACCGCCAGAAACCGCCGTACGCGGCGTCGACGTGCAGCCAGACGCCGTGGTGCGCACACACCTCTGCCAGCTCGCCGACCGGGTCGATGCCACCGGTGGAGGTGGTGCCGACGGTGGCGACGACGGCACAGGGCCGGTACCCGGCCCGTATGTCCTGGCCGATACGGTCGTCCAGGACCGCCGGGTCCAGGCTGCCGTCGGTGCGTGCGGGGAGGCGTACCACGTTGTCCTGCCCGATGCCCAGGGTGATGGCCGCCTTGTCGATGCTGCTGTGCGTCTGGTCCGAGGCGTACACCCGCAGGGCGGGCCCGCCGGCGAGACCGGTACGGCGGATGTCCAGGCCGTCGAGGCGTTCACGCGCTGCCGCCAGCGCGTACAGCGTGGCGAGAGAGGCGCCGTCCACCAGCACCGCGTCGCCGTCCGCCGGATACGCCACCATCTGCCCCAGCCAGCGCAGTACGGTGCTCTCCACCGCGGCCGCGGAGGGAGCCGCGTCCCACAGCATCACGTTGACGTTCAGCGCGGCAGTGGCCATCTCGGCCAGGATGCCCGGCCCGCTGGAGCTGTTGGAGAAGTAGGCGTGGAAGCGAGGATGGTTCCACTGGGTGAGGTGAGGGAGCACGTCCCGCCAGGTCTGCTCCAGAACCTCGGCGAACTCCTGCGGCCGCCGCGGCAGCGGTTCGTCGATCAGGTCGTGGATCTCCTTCGCCGCCCGGTCGGTGGTGACAGGCCGGCCGCGCAGGGTGGTGAAGTGCTCGCGCAGGCGCCGTAACAGCAGTGAGCCGTTGTCCTCCAGTTCCTGTGGTGTCCAGTCGGCGAATCCCGATCCCGCGCGGGCGTTCGGTACGTCCGGGTCAGTGGTGGTCATGCTCGACCTCCACGGGCAGCTCGGTGGCATAGCGGATCTCCCGGGGGCGGGTGCAGTGGGCGGCGATGAGCGGCTGCACCAAGGGCTCTTCGGACGTCAGCAGATCCGCGTGGTCCTCCGTACTGCGCCAGGGGTAGAGCCAGGTGACGACACGGGGGTCGTGATGGTCCTGGAGGAAGGTGGCGTGGCCGCTCCACCCGGGGTGGCCGTGGGCGTTGTCGCCGATGGCGTCGTCGATGAGCTGCATGGTGCGGGTGGCCTGGGCGGCCGCCTCGTCGGTCAGGTACCAGGTCTCGACAATGGTGACGGGCATGGCCTTGCTCCTTTCGGTCACTGTCCCCCGGCGGCGAAGTACTCCTGGAGCAGGGACGTTCCGCCGGGGACGAACTTCTCGCAGATGAGTTTGTGCTGAGCGCGGTTGCGTGACTGCTCCTGCCACAGGCGCCGCGCCGCGTCCTGTACCTCCGCGGGCGCCCGGCCCTCACGGGTGGCCTTCTTCAACGGTCCGCGGACGGATTTCAGCAGGCCCAGCATGAGCGCGTGGTCGGTGTTGAACCTGCCGGAGAACCCGGGGCTGACCCAGGGCGGCTCCATGGCGGGACGCAGCAGTCCGGTATAGGTGTCGGCGGGGAAGTCGGAGGCGTAGCGCATGGAGGCGGTGGCGGCGCGGTAGAGCCTGGCCAGCACTCCCAGCAACCGTCGGCACGCGGCCCAGTCCTCGGCCTCGAGCGCGCCGCGCAGTGCGGTCAGATGCGTGTTCATCAGGGTCAGATGCAGATGGAAGACGTGGTGGCCGAGCTTCCACCTGCGGATGGCGGTCTGCTGATTCTGTGTCAGTTCCATGCAGTGGCCTTTCGTTGCGGCGAGCACGATGACGCCTCCCGCACACCAGCCGCTGACGCTTGGTCAGGAGCCGGCGTCGAGGGACAGGGCATGCTGCAGGAGCAGGGCCAGGCCGTCCAGCAGGTCGGCTCGCTCCGCCTCGTCCAGGCTGGTCCCGGACAGGTCGTCGGCGACCTTGCGGGTGACCGTCAGCGCCTGGGCCGCCCATGCGCCGGAGGTGACGTCGTCGTGGTGGATCCGGAAGAAGGCGTCGTATTCCTCCGGGCCGCTCACCTCCCCCGGAGCCCTGCCGTCCCGGGGCAGGCTGAGCGGCGCTATGAGCCCGAAGTCGTCGGGCGGTGGCTGTTCCATCACGTTTCCCTTCTGGGCGCAGTCCGACCGGCGCCCCGTGTCTGCCGGCGACGGCACAGGCGGGACGGCGCCGGGCACGTCCTGCCGGCCGTCGAGGAGTCCCGGAGTGCGGGTCAGGAACGGTCGGGGGTGCGGTTGCTGATCCACACGGCGCCGATGACGAGGGCGCAACCGCACAGCTGGGTGAAGGCGGGTGTCTCGCGAAGGATGACGAGGGCGAAGCCGATCGCCATCACGGGTTGGAGCAGGAGCAGCGCGGCCGAGGTGTTCGGCGGCAGCAGCGGCCCGCCCTTGCTGATCAGCAGCCAGGCAGCGACCTGGCCGAGCAGCGCCAATGCCACGATCCAGCCCCACGAGGTGGCCGGCACCGCCAGCGGCAGCCCCGTGGTCAGCAGGCTGATGGCGGCGGATGTGACGGTGGCGGCGGCGGTGGACAGGCACACCGGGCTCACCACGTGCCGGGGGGAGCGCCGGCCGCAGCGCCGCGTCAGGTACAGGTACACGGCGTAGGCGGCGCCCGCGCCGATGCCCAGCAGGGTGCCGCGCACCGGATGAACCGCCTGGGCACCGGCTTCCGCCATGCCGCCCGCCAGCGCGATGCCGGTCAGCATCAGCGGGCAGGCCCACAGGAAGCGGCGGGGGACGCGGGTGCCGTCCAGGAGGCGGGCCAGCAGCGGGAAGACGATGACCTGGACGTTGATGAGCACCGTGGACACGGCCGCGCCGATGTCGATGATGCTCACCGTCCACATCACGTAGTCCGCGCCCAGGAACACTCCCGCGAGCACCGCGTGACCGCGCAGCCCGGCCGGCATGGCGCCATGCCGCCGCGTCTCGTGCACCAGCATGGGCACCAGGGCGATCAGGGCGATGGCACATCTCAGGAAGGCCGCGGTGCCCGCGTTGACGTCGGCGAGCTTGACGAAGACGGCCGACAGGGACAGACAGGCGGCCCCGCCGACGACCAGCGACGCGCCCAGGTTCTGGGGCGTCGTCCTGGCTGTGGTGAGCGAGCTGGTCTTGGGTGCGGCATCCACGTATCTCAGCCTTCCATTCCGGAAGGCACAGCACTATTGATCCTTTTTTCGCTGTTCTCAGTAGCCTGGCTTACATGTTGACCTGGGAAAGACTCCGGGTGTTCGCCGCCGTGGCCCGGTTCGGATCCGTCCAGGCGGCAGCGGAGGCACTGCATGTCACTGGTCCCGCCGTCTCCCAGCATCTGCGCCGCCTGGAACGAGAGGCCGGCTGCGCACTGGTCGAACGCGACGGTCGCGGGATACGGCTCACCCACGCCGGGCGCGTGCTGGCGGCATCGGCACAGCAGATGGACGAGGCGGCCGTACAGGCAGGCGCGGATCTCTCGGCCATCAGCGGACTGGTCGCCGGGACACTGCGCGTAGGCGCCATCGCCTCGGTACTCAGAGCTCTCCTACCGCAGGTGATCAGCTCCCTGACAGGCCGCTACCCGCGCCTCGAACTGACCGTCAGGGACGGCGAGGCCGCGGACATGCTGCCCGAGCTGCAGGCCGGCCGACTCGACGCCGTGGTGATGGAGAGCTGGACGCACGCCCCTGCCCGTATCCCGCCCGGTGTCCGCACGCATCCCCTGGTGCACGAGCCCGCGATGCTCGCCGTGCACAGCGGCCATCCGCTCGCCCACCTGCCGGAGGCCCCCCTGAGCAGCCTGCACGACCTGGCATGGACCAGCTGCCCCGCCGGCAGCGACGCCCACCAGGCCCTGGTCCAGATGCTCCGGCAACAGGCGGTCACCGATGTGCGGATCCGTTACTGCGTCGCGGACTACAGCACCCAGCTGCAGCTCGTCGCAGCCGGCGTCACCGCCGCGCTGGTGCCCCGCATGGCCGCCACCGTCACACCCCCCGGTGTACGCCTCATCCCCTGCCGGCCGACCATCACCCGCACCGTCTCCGTCGTCACCGCACAACGGACGGACACCCCCACCGTGCGCGCCTTCGTCGCCGAGATGACCCGAGCGGCGCTGAGCACGGAAACGACTCAGGGGCCTGATCCACTCGCTGGATCAGGCCCCTGACCTGGTAGTGCACTGTCTGGGTGGCGGGATTTGAACCCACGACCTCTTCGTCCCGAGGTAACTTGGGTCCGCCGTTGTGCGCGGGCGTTGTCACGCAGTTGGACACTCACCTTCCCCCACGGCGGTCTCGCAGGGCTCGGTTAAGTTGCCTGCATGATTGACAGGGATCCGCTTGTGTCGGCACTCACCGGCCTGCTCGCCGACGTCATGTGGTGGTTGGACAGCTGCGGGGACGAGGAAGTGGATCCCGACTCCGCGGTGAAGATGATGGAGAGCGTGGGCTGGGTGCTCCTGCAACTGCCCTCGGACCAACGCCAACGGCTCTTGCAGGTGCTCGCGGACCTGGCCGTGAGGGAGCAAGACCCTGCACGGCGCGAGTTCCTGGAGTCGTTCCCCTTCGCGATCGGCATGGTCGAGGACCAGGAGGACCGAGGTGAGCTGGCTGCGACCTCAGTTCAGCCACAACTGATCACCGACGGCCGTGACCTGCGGCCGCACAACCGATCAACGCCATGACCTGCTGCTAAGCCGAGTAGCTGTCGACGTTGGTCACCATCGAGCGCCCTTCCACGGCCCCAGGACGGCCCGGGAGGGCGCTCGTGCATGAGCACCGCTTCAGGAGTTCGATCCCGGGTCGCCTGGAGTACTTCCGCGACAGCACGGCCACCTTTGACTGTTCTGGGCCGCTGGTGTTCGTCGGGCGTTGACGGCGAAGAGAGCGGGGTTCACGATCGAGGGCACGTTGCGGTGCTCGGCCTGGGTGTACGGAGCATTCGTCGACCAGGTGATCCTCGGCCTCCTCGCTCATGAGTGGACTCCCTGAGGCCGAGAGGCCGGGGCCGGCGCTCAGTAGTCGAAGAAGCGAAGGGCCTGGTCTCTGAGCTGCGGCCGTGTTATTGATCAACGCTGCGACCTCCGACCCGGCTGTCGGCGGTGGTCGGCGTCGGCCGTCGTCATTCCGCGCGGCCGTGTGAACCATTGGATGCGCCGTACAGGGCTATAAGGCGGATATCCGGATGCGATCGGTGACATCGCACTGCGAGCTGGGGCACACCTCGCTCGACAAATCTGCCTGCGACGCCGCACGACTCCTTCGCCGGCCCGACGTTCGCGGCGGTCGCGACCTCAAAGGAGTGACATGCTCACGCGTAAGCCCCTTGCCCGGATCGCCCAGGTGCTCTCGATGGGCACTGCCGCCACGCTCGCCGGCCTGGCGCTGGCTCCCGGTGCCTCGGCCGCCACGTATGCCGTGGCCTGCAACGAGGGCGCGTTGGCCAGTGCCATCAACGCCGCCAACAACAATCCTGGGCCCGACACGCTCAACCTGACGCCCGGCTGCACCTACCAGCTGACCAGCGAGCTGCCCGCCATCACCTCGCAGATCGTGATGAACGGCAACGGTGCCACGATCACCCGTGTCGCCGGGACGTTCCGTCTCCTCACCGTGAACGGCGGCAACCTGACCCTGCGGGCGATCCAGCTCACCAACGGCGACGCCACCGGCAGCTCGATCCAGACCGGCGCCGGCGGGGCCATCGTCGTCACCGGCAATGGCACCCTGGACCTCAGCGCTTCCGTGCTCCGGAACAACCACGCCAACTTCGGCGGTGGCATCAGTAACTTCAGCGGCTCCACGACGACCGTGAGCCTGTCCACCTTCACGGGCAACACCGCGGCCGTGAACGGCGGAGCCATCGTCAACGACGGCACGGTGACCGTGGGCTTCTCTCAGATCAGCGGGAACACGGCCGACAACGTGGGTGGCGGCATCGCCAACATCGGAACATTGCGCGTCAATTTCACCAACTTGCTCAACAACACCGGCACGAACGGTGGCGGCGGCCTCGCCAACGGCGTACCCGCCGTGTCCGGTGGAAACTCCACGCTGACCGCCAGCAACGTCAGCAACAACCACGCGGGTGACAACCAGCCCGGCGGCATCTACAACAACGGCGGCACAGTGACCCTGAACGGCACCCGGGTCGCCGCCAACACCCCGAACAACTGCGCCACCAGCCCGACCCCCGTCCCCGGCTGCGTCGGCTGATCCGGGGCGGACATGAGGTCCGCCCCGCTCAGTACCCGAAGAAGTGAAGGGCCGGGTCCCTGATCTGCGGCCGTGTAATCGATCAACGCTGCGACCTGCGGCTTAGCTTTCGTCGGTTGTCAGCGTTGGTCGTCGTTGAGTACGGGTTGACGGCCCCAGGACGGCCCGTCAACCGGTGATGTCAGGACAGCGGATGCTCGTGTGGCAGTGGCTCTCGAACGAACTGGATGCGCCGCTTGTCGCAGGCGCCGACGGCATGGAAGTTCCGACGGGCCTCAGTCAGGCTCAGCCGGCCGTTCGGTCCGCCGCGTACCCTGTCGGCGTCGTGATCGTCCTGGCCGTCGTCCTCCCAGAAGCACACGGGGCAGATCTCGTAGAGGCCGCGCTCGGCAAGTGTCAGGTAGCCACAGCACGGACACTGATAGGGCCTGCCCTGTGGGCCGCGGTTCCCGTTGATGAAGGACTCAGTCACGGCCGCATCCTGGCGAAGTCCCGCTGCCTGCGCATTCGGATTTGCCACCCGATCTACGGTCCTAGGTTGGAAGACGCCGTATGCGGATCACGGCTGACTCTGGCAAGGCACTGACTGGGGCCGGAGCGTGATCGGCACCACTGTTCCCCGTGAGTCCCCGCTGCGTCCCCTCCGAACGGGCACGCAGCGGGCACGCCCGCCAGCAGTCCTGACTAAGATCACGCGATGGCCGAAGAGATCTTCCTTGCCCACGGACCACAGGTGGCTGTCCGGCGCATCGCCTTGCGTGACTACGAAGAGATCACCGATCTCACTCGCGAGAGCGCCGAACTCCACCACCCGTGGGTCCCAACCCGGGAGATGCCCCCGGAAGCCTTCCGGGAGTACGTCGCAAGGTTCGATCAACCTACCCATGAAGGTTTCGTGGTCTGTTCGCGGGAAACGGGCGCGATCGTCGGCGGAATCAACATCAACAACATCGTCCGCGGCACCATCCAAAGCGGGGCCCTCGGCTATGTGGCCTACGCGTCCACCGCGGGGCGTGGCTACATGACCCAGGGGTTGCGGCTGGTCGTAGAGTTCGCCTTCACCGAGCTCGGGCTGCACCGGCTGGAAGCCAACATCCAGCCCGCCAATGAGTCGTCCATCCGCCTAGTCAGACGACTGGGGTTCCAGCGTGAGGGCTACTCTCCCCACTTCCAGTTCCTGGATGGTGCCTGGCGCGGGCACGAACGCTGGGCCCTAACGGTTGAAATGACTGGCACCCTGGCGCCTGACGCGACCGCCCCAGCCACGACGTGTGCTTGATGAGGTGGAGCAACCTGCAACAGATCTCCGGCGTGAACTGCCGCCGCTGTCGTGGATGCGCTGCTCAGGCCTCGTAGGTAGGCACAGGTCTGGAGACGATTTCCAAGATCTTCTCCAGGATTTCTCCAGAGAGCCTCCCGGAAACAGGTCAGGCCCGGTGCTGATCTCTCAGCACCGGGCCTGACCTGGTGTTTCACTGTCGGGGTGGCGGGATTTGAACCCACGACCTCTTCGTCCCGAACGAAGCGCGCTGCCAAGCTGCGCTACACCCCGATGTCGCTGCTCTCGCGGCGACGACGTTTACTTTAGCCCACTGGTGGCTGTAGACGAAATCCGATTCAGACGCGGCGGCGGACCGGGGTCGGGCGGGTGTGGTCCAGGGCCACGAGGAGGATGGCCAGGGCGTACATCGCGAGGCCCAGGAGGAGGGCGTTGGCCAGGGTGCTGCGGTAGCCGTGGGTGGCCGCGTCCAGGAAGGGATAGAGGTAGCGGGCGGGGTTCGTGGGGGCCAGCGCGGCCCCTCGGATCAGGTAGAAGGCCAGGTAGGCCAGGGGGTAGAGGAGCCAGGTGGCCGCCTGGCGCAGGCGCAGGCGGGCCGCGGGTGTCAGCAGCAGCCAGTCCAGCACGGCCGCCATCGGCGCCAGCGTGTGCAGGATCTGGAGGGTCGCCCACTGGCCGTGCCAGCGCACCGGGGCCGTCGTCGCGCCGGTCATGGAGAACGGGGGCGTCGTGTGGCCCAGCAGCAGGTGATAGGCGAGCGCCGAGATCAGGGCGTAGAGGAGTGTGGCGCCTGTCACGGAGGAGGGGAGGGGGCGGCGGGCCCGTAGGGCGCGCGATGCCGACAGGAGCATGACGACGGCCAGCAGGATGCCGGCCTGGACGCTGAAGTAGCTCAGGGTGCGGGACGGGGCGCCGAGCAGCAGCTCCAGGGCCACGCCTCCCGCCGCCGCCAGGGCGGTCAGCAGGCGGAAGAGCGCGACCATGGGGCGGCGGACCGGCGCCACCACGGCCGTCGCCGGGACCGGGGAGGGCAGCAGCAGGGGCGGTCGCGGCACCGCGGGCAGGTCCGGGTTCTCCCTGGGTATCGGGGCGGTCATGCCCTCACGCTAGGAGTGGCGGAGGGGCGGGGCCATGTGGCGTGGTCCGGGTGGGTTACGGCCCCGCTGCCGGCCCCGGCCCAGAACCTCTTTCCCCGCCTTACCGCCCCACCAGCGTCAGCAGCGTGGCCTCCGGCGGGCAGGCGAAGCGGACCGGGGTGTAGCGGTTGGTGCCGCAGCCCGCCGAGACGTGGAGGTAGGAGGTGTGGCCGTCCGCCGTGTGGGTGGACAGGCCCTTCACCCGGTCCGTGTCCAGGTCGCAGTTGGTGACCAGCGCGCCGTAGAAGGGGATGCACAGCTGGCCGCCGTGCGTGTGGCCCGCCAGGACCAGGGGGTAGCCGTCGGCCGCGTACGCGTCCAGGACCCGCAGGTACGGCGCGTGGACCACGCCCATGGAGAACTCGTACGTCTCCGAGGGGCCGCCGGCCACCCGGGCGTAGCGGTCGCGCTTGATGTGGGGATCGTCGAGGCCCGTCAGCTCGATCGACGCGCCCTCGACCTTCAGCACGCCCCGGGTGTTCGTCAGGTTCAGCCAGCCCGCCTCGTCGAAGCCGTCGCGCAGGTCCTCCCACGGGTTGTGGATGACGCCGACCGCCGGCGGGTTGCCGTTCAGGCCGTGCCGGCCGCTCGTCTTCTCCAGCAAGTAGCGGGCGGGATTGCGGAGTTTGGGGCCGTAGTAGTCGTTGGAGCCGAAGACGTACGCGCCCGGGAACTCCATCAGGGGGCCCAGGGCGTCCAGGACCTCGGGGACGCCCTCCGGGTCCGACAGGTTGTCGCCCGTGTTGATCACGAAGTCGGGGCGCAGGCCCGCCAGCGACCGCAGCCACCGCTGCTTCTTGCGCTGGCCGCTCACCATGTGGATGTCGGAGACCTGGAGCACGCGCAGCGGACGCATACCGGGCGGGAGGACCGGGACCGTCACCCGTCGGAGGCGGAAGGAGCGGGCCTCGAAACCCGCCGCGTACGCCAGACCGGCGGCGCCTGCCGCCATGATTCCCAGGGGTACTCCATATCGCGCGCGCATACGTCCATCGTGTCAGACACGCGGACGCCGTCGGGACCGGCCGTCTCTTGAAGCAGTTAAATCAGCGGGCGTTCACGGCCGCACACCTGAGACAATCGATCGCATGACCACCACGCTCAAGTCGAAGCTGCACGACGACCTCAACGCCGCGATCAAGGGGCGCGACGAGCTCCGCTCCTCGACGCTCCGGCTGACGCTCGCCGCGATCACCAAGGAGGAGGTCGCGGGCAAGGAGAAGCGGGAGCTCTCCGACGACGAGGTCCTCAAGGTGATCACCCGCGAGGCGAAGAAGCGCCGGGAGGCCGCGGAGGCGTTCGCGCAGGGCGGTCGCGCCGAGCAGGCCGAGCGGGAGAAGGCGGAGGGCGAGGTGCTCGCCGAGTACCTGCCCAAGCAGCTGTCCGACGACGAGCTGACCGCGATCGTCGCCCAGGCCGTGGAAGAGGCCAGGGCGGCCGGCGCCGAGGGGCCGCGGGCCATGGGCGCCGTCATGAAGATCGTGAACCCGAAGGTGGCCGGCCAGGCCGAGGGCGGCCGCGTCGCCGCCGCGGTGAAGAAGCTGCTGGGCTGACCCCGGGTACTACGGACGGATGCGTCAGGCTTACGGCGGCGGGGGGGGGCCCCCCCCCCCCCCGGGGGGGCCCCCCCCCCCCCCCCCCCCCCCCGCGGGGGCCCCCCGGGGGGGGCCCCCCCCCCCCGCGGGGGGGCCCCCCCCCGGGGCCCCCCCCCCCGGGGCC
>NZ_JBIATN010000036.1:2657-61372 GCF_042891825.1 Streptomyces sp. NPDC001852 | reverse complement strand
CCCCCGCGCCGGCGGGGGGGGGGGGGGGGGGGGGCCCCCGGGGGGCGCGGGGGGGGGGGGGGGGGGGCCGGGGGGGGGCCCCCCCCCCCCCCGGGGGGGGCCCCCCCCGCCGCCGTACTCGTACCGAAGGGTGGCCTGCCCGGGGGTCACCCGCGCCGGCCGCCGTTGCCGTTCCCCTTGTTTCCGCCGTTCGTCTGCCCCTGGATGAAGTTGCCCGGGAGGGAGATGGTCGGGGTCGGGAAGGTGCCGCCGGTCGTGTCGCCCGTGGTGCCGCCGTCAGCCGTGCCGCCGGCCGTCAGTCCGCCGATCAGTCCGCCGATCCCGCCCGTGCCGGCCCCGTTCTTGCCCCCGTCGTTCCCCCCGTGTCCTTTTCCCTGGCCGTCCCCCTTTTTGTTGTCGTCGGGGATGTCGATCAGGTGGAAGTCCTCCACGGGTTGGCCGGTCAGCGCGCCGGTCATCATGTCGCGCCAGATGGGGCCGGGGACCTGGCCGCCGTAGACCTTGTCGTTCCAGACGCCGCCGATGCTGATGTTCTTCATCTGGCGCTTGTGGGCCGGGTCGCCGACCCAGACCGCGCCTGCCATGTTCGGGGTGTAGCCGACGAACCAGGCCGCGTAGCGCTCGTCCGTCGTGCCCGTCTTGCCCGCGCTCGGGCGGTTGTCGAGCCCGGCCTCCTGTCCCGTGCCGTCCTCGACCACGCCCTTGAGGATCGTGCTGATGGTGTCGGCCGTCTTCTCCGACATCGCGCGCGAGCAGGTCGACTTCGGCACCTGGAGGGACTTCTCCTCGCTGCCGACCTTCTGGGTGATCGACTCTATGGCGACCGGCGTGCAGTAGATACCGCGCGAGGCGAAGGTGGCGTACGCGTTCGCCATCGTCAGCGGCGACACCTCCTGGGTGCCGAGCGCGATGGAGGGTGCCTGCTCGATCGCCCGGCCGTCCGCACGGTGCACGCCCATCTTCTTCGCCATCTCGGTGACGGGGCAGATGCCGATGTCGCCGATCAGCTGCACGTAGTAGGTGTTGACCGACTTGGCGGTCGCCTCCTTCATGCCGTACGGGCCGTGCTCCGAGGCGTTCTCGTTCGTCAGCTTGGCGGGGTTGTTCGGGTCGTTGCGCCAGACCTTGCCGTCACACGCCGGCACCTGGCTCGGGTACGGCATCTCGTACGGCGACGGGTACTGCTGCGTCGGGGACTTGCCGCCCTCGATCGCGGCCGCCGCGACGATCGGCTTGAACGTCGAACCGGGCTGGTAGCCGGCGCCGCCGCCCATGTCCGAGTTGACCGAGAGGTTGATCTGCGTCTCGTTCTGGCCGAAGCCGTAGGGGCGGGACTGGCCCATGGCGAGGATCTTGCCGGTGCCGGGCTCGACGATGGTCGCGGCCGTCGCCACCGCGTCGGACTGGTAGACGTGCTTCCTGATGGACGCCTGTGCCGAGTCCTGCGCCTGCGGGTCGAGCGTCGTACGGATCGTCAGCCCGCCCTGGTTCCACAGCTTGGCCCGGGCCTCCTTGGTCTTGCCGAAGACCGGGTCGTTCAGGACGACGTCGCGGACGTAGTCGCAGAAGAAGCCGGCGCCCTTGACGGCGGTGATGCAGCCGTTCTTGGGCTGGCTCGGGTGCAGTCCGAGCGGCTGCTCCTTGGCCTGGTCGGCCTCCTTCTGGGAGATGTCGCCGACCTCCGCCATGCGCTGCAGCACGGTGTTGCGCCGCTTGGTGGCCTCCGCCTCGTCGTTGACCGGGTCGTAGCGGCTCGGGGACTGCACGATGCCGGCCAGCAGCGCCGACTCCTGGAGGTTCAGGTCCTTGGCGTGCTTGGAGAAGTAGCGCTGGGAGGCGGCCTCGACGCCGTAGGCCTGCTCGCCGAAGAAGGTGATGTTCAGGTAGTTCTCGAGGATCTTCTTCTTGCCCAGCTTCTCCTCGATCTGGATCGCGTACTTCAGCTCCTTGATCTTGCGACCGAGGGTCTGCTGGGTGGCCTCGGCGACCTTCGTCGGGTCGTCACCGGCCTCCTCGATGAAGTAGTTCTTCACCAGCTGCTGGGTGAGCGTGGAGGCGCCCTGGGCGACCCCGCCTTCCTGCGCGTTCTTGTTCAGGGCGCGCAGGACGCCCTTGAGGTCGATCGCGCCGTGCTGGTAGAAGCGGGAGTCCTCGATCGCGACGATCGCCTTCTGCATGTACGGCGAGATGTCCTTGAGGTCCACCACCGTACGGTCGCGGGAGTAGACGGACGCGATCTGCTGGCCCTGGCTGTCCAGGATGGTCGTGCGCTGACTGAGCTGGGGACTCTTGAGGTTGGCCGGGATCTCGTCGAAGCTCTGGACCGAACCCTTGGCCGCGAGGCCCAGCGCGCCGGCCGCGGGCAGCGCGATGCCCGCCATCAGGGCTCCGGCGAGCACACTGACACCGAGGAACTTGGCGGCCTGTTGCGTTGGCGACAGACCACCGCCCGAGCGCTTCTTTGGCATGGGGGCAGCCTAATCCGTACTGATGAGCGTTCCGAAAGAGCGACCGCATCACGGCACGGCAAAGCGGGACGCCCTACCTTCCCATTCGCCGGACACGCGCGCAGGCCTTGGCCTAAGCTGCTCTCAACTGTCACAGCAGTGCGGTCACGTAATCAATACGTCCGGCGACCCCGAATCGTTCCGGGTGTACCCCGTTTTTCCGGCGGGGGCGTGACCGTCTCCCGAGGGGGACGTGTCCGAATCCGCCTCGTGTGTCACTCGGCGCCCGTTGTGGCGCACCACAGCTGTCCCGGTTTGCCGGGATGGTCGCACATGTCGCCAGCTCACTCCCGCGGGTGATCTGCCGCTTACCCATAGTCCGTTCGGGCCATTCAAGATTGGGCCCGAAGGGGGTGTTGCGCTGTGCCCACCTTCCGTAACGTCCTCAACTGGCAGCGGTGAATATGCCGCTGCCGCCGTGGGGGAGCCTCGATTCGGGAGAGGACGGCGCCGGTATGGGCTGGGTAACCGACTGGAGTGCGCAGGCTGCCTGCCGCACTACCGATCCGGATGAACTGTTCGTTCAGGGAGCAGCGCAGAACAGGGCCAAGGCGGTGTGCACCGGATGCCCGGTACGCACCGAATGCCTGGCCGACGCGCTGGACAACCGCGTCGAGTTCGGCGTGTGGGGAGGCATGACGGAGCGGGAGCGCCGCGCACTGCTGCGCCGCCGGCCCACCGTGACCTCCTGGCGCAGACTGCTGGAGACCGCCCGCTTGGAGTACGAGCGCGGGACGGGCATCGTGCCCCTCGACAACGACGAGGTGTACGAGAACTACGCGGCGGTGAGCTGAGGGAGCCGCGGGGGGCGCGGGAAGCGCCGGTCCGGCCTACGCCTGGGGAAGCCACGACCGGCCTTGCGCCGCCCGTTCGAGACAGCCGAGACGCCCGGGGTTTTGCGCGTTCTGCGAGCTTTGCCTTGTCTGCGTGCCGCGCATGCAGGACCGCCACCCCGCGCGTACGACCATCGCTCGCGCGCGTACGTCGGCTCACCAGCGCTCGTGCGACTGCGTCACGCGTACGACAACCGCCCCGCGCGACGGGTGTCGGCACGCCTGCCGCCTGCAACCGCCCGCCCGACCGCGTACGACGGCCGCCCGCCGCACCTACGACCGCCCGCCCGTGCTTACCCACGCCCGCGCCGCGACGACCGGCCCGCCCGGCACCGCGCGCAAGCCCTGCGGCCCGGCCCGGCCCGCAGCCCTCGGCCTCTGGTCGGCAGCCGTCGGCCTTTGCCGTGCCGGCTACGGCAGTTCCGTCCGTCCTGTCGCGCCCGCGGCCAGCCGGGTGCCGATGTCGCGCAGGCCGACGAGGTCGTGGACGTCGCCGGGCAGCGCGGCTACTTCGACGACCGCCACCTCGGGGTGACGGGCGGTGAAGCGGTCACGCGTGCGCCGCTCGCGCGAGAGCAGCTGCATGCGATCGGCGTGCAGTCGCAGCAGACCCGCGGTGAGCCGGTCGACGGAGCGCTCCGTATCGGCGGGGGAGCCTTCTTCGGAAGCCGGGGCGTCGGTTGCGGCATCGGATGCGGGAGATCGCGAACTGCCGTATGGGTCGGGAGAGTTACGAAGTCCAGCTTTCCCGCCCCCCTGATCCACAATGCGGGGGTCCTCAAGATTTTCGGCGGCGGCGAGCGCCCGCTCGGCCGACAGCCGGCCGGCACCGCTGCCGTGCACCCGGTTCAGCACCAGGCCCACCAGTGGCATCTTCTCGGCGGCCAGCCGCTCCACGAAGTACGCCGCCTCGCGCAGCGCGTCCCGCTCCGGGGCCGCGACCACCAGAAACGCCGTACCGGGCGCCTGGAGCAGCTTGTACGTGGCGTCCGCGCGTGTGCGGAACCCGCCGAAGGTGGTGTCCATCGCGGCCACGAAGGTCTGCACGTCCTTCAGCAGCTGACCGCCCAGCAGCTTGCCGAGCGTGCCGGTCATCATCGACATGCCGACGTTGAGGAAGGCCATGCCCGCGCGTCCGCCGAGCTTGGCGGGAGCGGTGAGGAGGCGGATCAGGCGGCCGTCCAGGAAGGAGCCGAGCCGCTTCGGCGCGTCCAGGAAGTCCAGCGCGGAGCGGGAGGGCGGGGTGTCGACGACGATCAGGTCCCACTCGTCCTTCGCGCGCAACTGGCCCAGCTTCTCCATCGCCATGTACTCCTGCGTGCCCGCGAAGCCCGCCGAGAGCGACTGGTAAAAGGGGTTCGCCAGGATCGTGGCCGCCCGCTCGGGGTCCGCGTGCGCCTCCACGACCTCGTCGAAGGTGCGCTTCATGTCGAGCATCATGGCGTGCAGTTCGCCGTCGCCGTCGGTGCCCTTGACCCGGCGCGGGACGTTGTCGAGGGAGTCGATGCCCATCGACTGTGCCAGCCGCCGGGCCGGGTCGATGGTGAGCACGACCACCTTGCGGCCCCGCTCGGCCGCCCTCAGGCCGAGGGCCGCCGCGGTCGTCGTCTTGCCGACCCCGCCCGAGCCGCAGCACACCACGATCCGGGTCTTCGGGTCGTCGAGCAGCGGGTCGATGTCCAGCACGCGCGCGGGGGAGAGACCGTGGGCCTTCTCACGCGTTGCCTCGGCCGGGTCCGGACTCATGTCAACCCCTGCTTCCGCAGCTCGGTGGCGAGTTCGTACAGGCCCGCCAGGTCCATGCCCTCGGCGAGCAGCGGCAGTTCGCCCAGCGGCAGGCCCAGCTCGCCGAGGACCGCGCGCTGCTCCTGCTCCAGCGCGTACCGCTCGGCGTACTCGGCGGCCTGCCGCAGCAGCGGGTCCACCAGCTTCTCCGCGTTCCCGCCGCGCCGGGCACCGCCCAGACCCGCGGCCGAGAGCGCCTGTGCGAGGGAGGAACGCTCCACGGTCCGTACGAGTTCCAGGTCGGCCGCGTCCAACACCTGCGGCCGGACCATGTTCACGATGACCCGGCCCACCGGCAGCCGCGCCGCGCGGAGTTCGGCGATGCCGTCGGCGGTCTCCTGGACCGGCATCTCCTCCAGCAGCGTCACCAGGTGCACGGCCGTCTCCGGCGACTTCAGCACCCGCATCACCGCCTGCGCCTGATTGTGTATCGGGCCGATCTTCGCCAGGCCCGCCACCTCGTCGTTCACGTTCAGGAAGCGGGTGATGCGGCCGGTCGGCGGGGCGTCCATGACGACGTAGTCGTACGCGAACTTCCCGGAGCGGTCCTTGCGGCGCACGGCCTCGCACGCCTTGCCGGTGAGCAGGACGTCCCTGATGCCGGGTGCGATGGTGGTGGCGAAGTCGATCGCGCCGAGCTTCTTCAGGGCCCGGCCCGCGCCGCCCAGCTTGTAGAACATCTGGAGGTAGTCCAGAAGGGCCAGTTCGGCGTCTATGGCGAGGGCGTACACCTCACCGCCGCCGGGAGCGACCGCGATCTTCCGCTCCTCGTACGGCAACGCCTCCGTCTCGAAGAGCTGGGCGATGCCCTGCCGGCCCTCGACCTCGACGAGAAGCGTCCGCTTCCCCTCGGTCGCGAGGGCCAGCGCCAGTGCGGCGGCGACCGTCGTCTTTCCGGTCCCGCCCTTGCCGCTGACGACCTGGAGCCTGCTCACGCCTTCGAGACTAACCAGTCCGCCCGACACTCACGCGGGAGGCTGTGGATAACGCAGCTCACAGTCGGCCGCCCCGCCTGTGGACAATGCCGCCGGTGGTCGGCCGCCTGCCCCACCGGCCACAGCGGCTACAGTCGGCCCCATGACCAAGAAGTGGGAATACGCCACCGTGCCGCTGCTCGTCCATGCCACGAAGCAGATTCTGGACACCTGGGGCGAGGACGGCTGGGAGCTCGTCCAGGTCGTGCCCGGACCCAACAACCCCGAGCAGCTCGTGGCCTACCTGAAGCGGGAGAAGCAGGCATGAGCGCGGTCGAGACGAAGCTGGCCGAACTGGGGCTGACCCTGCCGGAGGTCGTACCGCCGCTGGCCGCGTACCAGCCGGCCGTGCAGTCCGGTGTGTACGTCTACACCGCCGGCCAGCTGCCGATGGTCGAGGGCAAGCTGCCGGTCACCGGCAAGGTCGGCGCCGAGGTCACCCCGGAGGAGGCCAAGGACCTGGCCCGCACCTGCGCGCTGAACGCGCTGGCCGCCGTGAAGTCCGTGGTCGGCGACCTGGACCGCATCGCGCGCGTGGTGAAGGTCGTCGGCTTCGTCGCCTCCGCGTCCGACTTCACCGGGCAGCCCGGTGTGGTCAACGGCGCCAGCGAACTGCTCGGCGAGGTCCTCGGCGACAAGGGCGTGCACGCCCGCAGCGCGGTCGGCGTGGCGGTGCTCCCGCTGGACGCGCCGGTCGAGGTCGAGGTCCAGGTCGAGCTCGCCCCGTGACCCAACCGCTCGCCCGGTGACCCACCACGGCAGCCCACCGCGACCCCTCTGACCTCGGGTACCTCTCGAACATTCGCCCTACACGGGATAGCCTCCGCCCATGGCGAACGGTCAGTGGTACCCCCCGGAGTGGCCGGACCGCATCCGCGCGCTCGCGGCCGGCACCCTCACCCCGGTGTCCCCCAGGCGCGCGGCCACGGTGCTGCTCCTGAAGGACACGCCGGACGGCCCCGCGGTCCACATGCTGCGCAGACGCGCCTCCATGGCCTTCGCCGGAGGCGCGTACGCGTATCCCGGAGGCGGCGTCGACCCGCGCGACGACGACCGTCTGGTGCGCTGGGCGGGCCCCACGCGCGCGTGGTGGGCCGAGCGGCTGGGCGTCGACGGGCCGGGCGCCCAGGCGATCGTCTGCGCGGCGGTGCGGGAGACGTACGAGGAGGCCGGTGTCCTGCTCGCCGGGCCCGACGCGGAGTCGGTCGTCGGCGACACCACCGGGGAGGACTGGGAGGCGGACCGGGCCGCGCTGGTCGCCCGTGAGCTGTCCTTCGCCGAGTTCCTGGACCGGCGTGGGCTGGTCCTCCGCTCGGACCTGCTCGGTGCCTGGACCCGCTGGATCACCCCCGAGTTCGAGGCCCGCCGCTACGACACCTGGTTCTTCGTGGCCGCCCTGCCCGAGGGCCAGCGCACCCGGAACGCCTCCACGGAGGCCGACCGCACGGTGTGGATCCGGCCCGCTCAGGCCGCCGCCCGCTACGACAAGGGCGAGCTGCTGATGATGCCGCCCACCATCGCCACCCTGCGCCAGCTGCTGCCGTACGCCACCGCCGCCGAGACCCTCGCGGCCGCCCCCGGACGCGACATGACGCCGGTGCTGGCCCGCGCCCGCCTCCAGGACGGCGAGATCGTCCTGTCCTGGCCGGGGCACGAGGAGTTCACGAAGCACATCCCGACGGCTCCGACGACGGGTGGAGGCCCCGCATGACCGACGCAAGCGCGCTGCCGGGCCAGCCCCGCGGCCGGGTGCTCTCCGGTCCCGCCACCGAACGGGCCGTCAACGTCCTCGCGCCCAACGCCTCCGCGATGACCCTGGACGGCACCAATACGTGGATCGTCGCCGAACCCGACTCCGACCTCGCCGTGGTGATCGATCCGGGACCCCTGGACGACGGCCATCTGCGCGCCGTTGTCGACGCCGCCGAGAAGGCCGGCAGGCGCATAGCGCTGACCCTGCTCACCCACGGTCACCCCGACCACGCCGAGGGCGCCGCCCGTTTCGCGGAACTGACCGGCACGCGCGTGCGTGCCCTCGATCCGGCGCTGCGCCTGGGCGACGAGGGCCTGGCCGCGGGGGACGTGATCACCGTCGGCGGCCTGGAGCTGAGGGTCGTACCGACGCCCGGACACACCGCGGACTCGCTGTGCTTCCATCTCCCGGCCGACCGGGCGGTGCTGACCGGCGACACCATCCTCGGGCGCGGTACGACCGTCGTGGCCCACCCCGACGGCCGGCTGGGCGACTATCTGGACTCCCTGCGCCGCCTGCGGTCCCTGACGGTGGACGACGGCGTGCACACCGTCCTGCCGGGCCACGGGCCGGTCCTGGAGGACGCCCAGGGCGCCGTCGAGTTCTACCTCGCCCACCGCGCCCATCGGCTCGCCCAGGTGGAGACGGCCGTCGAGGACGGCTACCGCACCCCGGCGCAGGTCGTCGCCCACGTGTACGCCGACGTGGACCGCTCCCTGTGGCCTGCCGCGGAGCTGTCGGTACGGGCCCAGCTGGACTACCTGAGCGAGCACGGGCTGATCTAGCCGGCCAGCGCCTTCTCGGCGGCGTCGAGGATGGTGCCGAAGGTGTGCGTGATCACCGGGCGGGCCAGGAACCGGGTGAGGGCGGCGCCCAGCAGGGGGAGCGGGATCTCCGCCCGGGTGGTCCACCGGACCAGGGTGCCGCCGTCCGTCTCGGTGAACGTCATACGCCCGAACTCGTGCCGGGCGGGCGGCACGCTGCGCTCCACGACGTACTCCGTTGCGTACGGCGGCTCGTAGCGGCTGATGCGCTCCCGGAACCAGCCGATCAGCCAGAGGTGGCTGCGGACCGCGCCGACGCCGTAGGGCGCGGCCTCGCCGTGCCGGGTGAGTCTGCAGCGCAGCACCAGCGGGGAGGCCGTGTAGTGGGTGGTCGTCGTGAGCCAGGCGAACACGTCGTCGATCGGGGCGTGGACGACGCGTTCCACGGTCATGGTCTCCATGTCTGCCGGCCTCCTCGGCCGAGTGCTCCTGTGCCGATCGCTCCTCTGTCGAGCGGGTGCACGACGTCGGCGCGGTCCAGCTTGTCCGGGTTGCGCATGCCGTACAGGCCGGTGATCCGGCCGTCCCGGATTTCGAACGCCACCAGCCAGTCCAGCGCGCCGCCGGTGAGGAACCGGGCCGCGGGCATGCCGTTGTAGCGGGCGGGCTCGATGCGGGCCGTCGTCGCGCTGGTGCGGTACACGCCGAGGACGAACCGGGCGACCTCCGCGCGCCCGGTGACCGGGCGGCGGGCGGCGGTGGCCTTCCCGCCGCCGTCGGAGATCACCACGACATCCGGCGCGAGCAGGTCCATCAGCGCCTGCACGTCACCGCCCGCGGCCGACTGCAGAAACCGTTCGACGACCTGCCCGGCGGCGGCGGAGTCGGGCTCGAAGCGGCGGCGCCGCGCGTGGACGTGACCGCGCGCGCGGTGTGCGATCTGCCGGACGGTGCCCTCGGCCCTGCCGATCGCGGCGGCGATCTCACCGTGCGGGTAGCCGAACACGTCGTGCAGGACGAACACCGCGCGTTCGGTCGGATTCAGCGTCTCCAGGACCAGCAGCATCGCCATCGACACCGACTCGGCCAGGACCACGTCCTCGCCGACGTCGGGCTGGGTACGGATCGGCTCCGGCAGCCATGCGCCGACGTACTCCTCACGCCGGGCCCTGACCGCGCGCAGGTGGTTGAGCGCCTGCCGGGTCACCGTGCGGACCAGGTACGCGCGCGCGTGCCCGACCGTGGCCGGATCGACCTCCCGCCAGCGCAGATAGCTCTCCTGCAGCACGTCCTCGGCGTCGGCGGCGCTGCCCAGCATCTCGTAGGCGATGGTGAACAGCAGCGGACGGTGCTCGGTGAAGGCGTCCTCGGCCATGATCAGCCCCGGCTCCTCTCTTCGGACGGCACTGAGACACTCCGGATCGGCGGACCGTGACACTCCCGCGCTGTGACTCGCCTCACAGTGCGATGCGTCCCTCGTCAGTCCTCCGGGCGCGGCGCCTTCACGCCGTGCACGCGCGCGTACTCGTCGGCGAGCCAGGGCCCGAGGTCGTCCACGTACGACCGCAGCACCTGCCGATCGCCGACGGGCTCGTAGCCGTACCGCGCCGCCGTGCGCAGCTGTGGGGCCCGCTCGGGGTAGTAGGTGCCGCACACCTCCGCCATCTCGCCGAGATCGCTGGTCCAGCCGTTCCAGCGGGGCATGACCAGCGTGAAGCCGGTGCGGACGAGGTGCCGTGACATGAAGCGCACGAAGCGCCGGCGGGCCTCCTCGGTGTCCTCGGCGTCGGCGATCCGCTGCCGCCAGCGAGGCAGCCACAGCGCCAGGTCGCCGTTGGTCTCGCGGGCGAGCAGGGAGTCGGGGCGGTAGCGCGGCAGGTGCTCGGCAAGGTCCTCACCGAGCAGCGGGGTGCACAGGCAGGCCACGAACCAGGCCAGGTCGTACCGCTCCAGGTCGCTCAGCACCCGGTCCCTGCCGTACAGCAGCGTGCCGACGCCGTCGATCTGCGGGAACTCCTTGTCGATCGCCTCACCGAGCGCCCGTACGGCGTCCCGGTCGGCGTCCGCCGGCTCGTCCCGGAGCGCGACGAACAGGTCCAGGTCGCTGCGGCCCACGCGCGCGGTGCCGCGCGGGATCGATCCGTAGAGGTAGGCGCTGTGCAGCCGGGCCCCGAAAAGCTCCGGCAGCGCGTCGCGGGCTGCGGCCACGACGGGACGGAAGACGCCGGGCACGCGCGCGAGGGAGCCTTCGCGCGCGATGAAGCCCTGGTCGTCGAGTCCGGGCCGACGGATCGTTTCAGCCATGGGGCCACTGTGCCGTCTGCGAGGCGGACGTGCGGCTCGTTTTCGGCGCGGCCGGCATCAGCGGGCCGGCCGGCGACGACAGTGGGGTCCGGCGGGTGAGAAGCGGACCCCGGTGTCGTACGGCAGAGATCGCGTCAGCGGGAACGCTTCGCCAGCCTCTCCACGTCCAGCAGGATCACGGCCCGCGCCTCCAGGCGGAGCCAGCCGCGCTGGGCGAAGTCCGCCAGCGCCTTGTTCACGGTCTCGCGCGAGGCGCCGACCAGCTGGGCCAGCTCCTCCTGCGTGAGGTCGTGGACGACGTGGATGCCCTCCTCGGACTGCACGCCGAAGCGGCGCGACAGGTCCAGCAGGGCGCGCGCCACGCGGCCGGGGACGTCGGAGAAGACCAGGTCGGACATGGCGTCGTTGGTCTTGCGCAGGCGGCGGGCGACGGCGCGCAGCAGGGCGCCGGCCACCTCGGGGCGGGCGTTGAGCCAGGGCTGGAGGTCGCCGTGGCCGAGACCGAGCAGCTTGACCTCGGTCAGCGCGGTCGCGGTCGCCGTACGCGGGCCCGGGTCGAAGAGCGACAGCTCGCCGATCAGCTCGCCGGGGCCGACGACGGCGAGCATGTTCTCGCGGCCGTCGGGGGAGGTGCGGTGCAGCTTGACCTTGCCCTCGGTGACGACGTACAGCCGGTCGCCCGGGTCGCCCTCGTGGAACAGGGAGTCGCCGCGTGCGAGGGTCACCTCACTCATGGAGGCGCGAAGCTCCGCGGCCTGCTCGTCGTCGAGAGCCGCGAAGAGCGGGTTGCGCCGCAGAACGTCGTCCACTGAGTTCTCTCCTTGTCGACCTGCTCAGGGGATCTTGCTCCCCCGAGTGCCAGGGGACCGTGTTCCCCATTTTGCCGGACGGTCCAAACAGTGTGATCTGTCACAAGGATGCCGCACAGGTGTCCCGAGGTAAGCGCCAGGGGTCCAATCGGGGGCCGATCGCCGGGGTCCGGGGCGGATGTCGGCGCCGGGCCTTAGGCTGGCCGGGTGTCCAAAACGCCGGTGAGAGCACGGGCCTAGGGGGCTTGGCGGGTGGTTGTACGTCGTGATTCCGCTGTGGGCGAACAGAGCTCCGGCGGCAGTAAGAAAACCGGAAAAACGGCAAAAAAGGCTGCGTCGGCCACGAAAGCCGCGTCGACGTCGACGGAGAAGGCAACGCCGGTCCAGAGGGCGGGCTCGGCCAAGAAGGCGGCCAAGAAGGCGGGCGCGGCCAAGAAGGCGGGCCCGGCCAGGAAGGTCGCCCCCGCCGAGAAGGTCGTGGCGACGGGGAAGGCCGTGGCCGTGAAGAAGGCGGCGCCCGTCAAGAAGGTCGCCGTGAAGCCACCGAAGGACGAGTCCCGCACCGCCCTGGTCCGCCGCGCCCGCCGCATCGACCGCGAGCTCGCCGAGGTGTATCCGTACGCCCACCCCGAGCTGGACTTCGACAACCCCTTCCAGCTGCTGGTCGCCACCGTGCTGTCGGCCCAGACCACCGACCTGCGCGTCAACCAGACCACCCCGGCGCTCTTCGCGAAGTACCCGACGCCCGAGGACCTGGCCGCCGCCAATCCGGAGGAGGTCGAGGAGATCCTGCGCCCCTGCGGGTTCTTCCGGATGAAGACCAAGTCGGTCATGGGGCTCTCCAAGGCCCTCGTGGCGGACTTCGGCGGCGAGGTGCCCGGCCGGCTGGAGGAGCTGGTCAAACTGCCCGGCGTCGGCCGCAAGACCGCCTTCGTCGTGCTCGGCAACGCCTTCGGGCGGCCCGGGATCACCGTGGACACGCACTTCCAGCGGCTGGTGCGGCGCTGGCAGTGGACCGAGGAGACGGACCCGGACAAGATCGAGGCCGCCGTCGGCGCGCTCTTCCCGAAGAGTGACTGGACCGACCTGTCGCACCACGTGATCTGGCACGGCCGCCGTATCTGCCACGCCCGCAAGCCCGCCTGCGGCGCCTGCCCGATCGCCCCGCTCTGCCCGGCCTACGGCGAGGGCGAGACCGACCCGGAGAAGGCGAAGAAGCTCCTGAAGTACGAGAAGGGCGGCTTCCCCGGCCAGCGGCTCAAGCCCCCGCAGGCCTACCTCGACGCGGGCGGCAGGCCGGCCCCGCCGCTGGGGGCCGCGTGACGGAACGATCTCGGGGTTCTCGGGCGTTGGACGGGCAGAGCGACGGGGGTGGCGATGGCGAGGACCAGTGAGACGCGGGGCGATGCGGTGACGCTGAGCAAGGAGGGGCTGCCGGAGTGGCTGGCGCCGGTGGTGCGGGCCGTCGAGACGGTCGAGCCGCTCCAGCTGAGCCGCTTCCTGCCGCCGGAGAACGGCTCCGGCCGCAAGTCGGCCGTGCTGATCCTGTTCGGCGAGGGTGAGCACGGCCCGGAGCTGCTGCTGATCGAGCGCGCCGGCTCGCTGCGCTCGCACGCCGGGCAGCCGTCCTTCCCCGGCGGCGCGCTCGACCCGGAGGACGGCGATCCGCACACCGACGGACCGCTCAGGGCCGCGCTGCGCGAGGCGGAGGAGGAGACCGGCCTGGACCCGTCCGGCGTCCAGCTCTTCGGCGTGCTGCCCGCGCTGTACATCCCGGTCAGCCGTTTCGTCGTCACACCCGTGCTCGGCTGGTGGCGCGAGCCCAGCCCGGTCGACGTCGTCGACCCGAACGAGACGGCGCGGGTCTTCACGGTCCCCGTGGCGGATCTCACGAACCCCGCCAACCGCGCCACCACCGTCCACCCCAGCGGCCACCGAGGCCCGGCATTCCTGGTCGAATCGGCCCTGGTGTGGGGTTTCACGGCCGGGGTGATCGACCGCCTGCTGCATTTCGCGGGCTGGGAGCGCCCCTGGGACAGAGAGAAGCAGGTCCCACTCGACTGGCGCGCATGACAGGGTGTCGTACGTGAACGTGCTGGACATCCTGTTGCTGGTCGCGGCCGTCTGGTTCGCGGTCGTCGGCTACCGCCAGGGCTTCGTCGTCGGCATCCTGTCGGTGATCGGGTTCCTGGGCGGCGGCCTCGTCGCCGTGTACACGCTGCCCGTCATCTGGGACGCCGTGACCGGCAACGCGGACGTCGGCACCACCGCCGCCGTGGTCGCCGTGGTCGTCGTCATCGTCTGCGCCTCCGTCGGCCAGGCCCTGACCACCCACCTCGGCAACAAGCTGCGCCGCTACATCACCTGGTCCCCGGCCCGCGCGCTGGACGCCACCGGCGGCGCCCTGGTCAACGTCGTCGCCATGCTGCTGGTGGCCTGGCTGATCGGCTCCGCCCTGGCCGGCACCACCCTGCCGACGCTCGGCAAGGAGGTCCGCGGCTCCAAGGTGCTCCTCGGCGTCTCCCGGGCGCTGCCCGCGCAGGCCGACACCTGGTTCGCGGACTTCTCCTCCGTCCTCGCGCAGAACGGCTTCCCCCAGGTCTTCAGCCCGTTCGCCAACGAGCCGATCAAGGACGTCCGGCCGCCCGACCCGGCCCTCGCGAACAGCCCGGTCGCCGTGCGCGCCCAGCGCTCCATCGTCAAGGTCACCGGCACCGCCCCCAGCTGCGGCAAGGTCCTGGAGGGCACCGGCTTCGTCTTCGCGGGCCGCCGGGTCATGACCAACGCGCACGTCGTCGGCGGTGTCGACGCGCCCACCGTGCAGATAGGCGGCGTGGGCCGCAAGTACGACGCCAAGGTGGTCCTGTACGACTGGAAGCGCGACATCGCCGTGCTCGACGTACCCGACCTGAAGGCGAACGCCCTCCAGTTCTCCGGGCAGGACGCGGCCGGCGGTGACGGCGCGATCGTCGCGGGCTTCCCCGAGAACGGCTCGTACGACGTGCGCGCCGCGCGCGTGCGCGGGCGCATCACGGCCAACGGCCCGGACATCTACCACCGCGGCACCGTCCGCCGTGACGTCTACTCGCTGTACACGACCGTCCGCCAGGGCAACTCGGGCGGCCCGCTGCTCACCCCCGACGGCCGGGTGTACGGCGTGGTGTTCGCCAAGTCCCTCGACGACGCCGAGACCGGGTACGCCCTTACGGCGGACGAGATCCAGCCCGACATCCGGCAGGGGCGTACGGCGAACGAGCAGGTGGGTACGGACAGCTGCGCGCTGTGAGCCCCCGGTCCCCGGGGGCTCCGTTCAGCCGCGCGGATGACGAAGGCGCACCGAGACCCAGCGGGCCCGTCGGCGCAGGATGCGCGGGATCCCCACGCGGAGGTCCCCTTCCGCGAGTTGTGGGGTGCCTCGCTGAGGCGTGCTCACACCGGCGGTCGCGCGGCGGTTGCGGGGTGCGTCACTGTAGTCGTGCGTCCAGCCCATACCCCGACGTGTGCCCCCGCCCGAAGGTCGATAACCGCCTGAGCGCCGCCCAATTGGCCTATGCGGCAGGCATGTGGCCGTTCGGCGGACAACTGTTCAGGAACCGGATACTCCGCGCATCGAACCGTCACCGCACGGTCACCGGCGTCCCTCACCGATACGAGTGAATGTCACCGGAGCGCGAGACCGGTGCGGGTGACGCTTCACCGGTCCGGCTCGGGGTCCTTGAGCCAGTTGACGAGCTCGGTGGAGAAGGCGGCCGGATCCTCCTCGTGCGGGAAGTGGCCGAGGCCGTCGAACAGGCGCCAGCGGTACGGCGCTTCGACGTACTCGCCCGAACCGGCCGCGCTGCGCGTGCGGGTCACCGGGTCCAGGGAGCCGTGCAGATGCAGCGTGGGCACCCGCACCGGCCGCTTCATCCTGCGGTTGAACTGGATGCCGTCCGGGCGGGCCAGCGAGCGCACCAGCCAGCGGTACGGCTCGATCGCGCAGTGCGCCGTCGACGGGATGCACATGGCCCGCTGGTAGGTCTCCACCGCCTCGTCCTCCGGTGACCGCGGCCCGGACCACTCCCGGATCAGCCGGCCCACCAGCGCCCCATCGTCCGCGGTGAGTTGACGC
The DNA here is from genome assembly GCF_042891825.1 of Streptomyces sp. NPDC001852. Taxonomy (NCBI): domain Bacteria; kingdom Bacillati; phylum Actinomycetota; class Actinomycetes; order Kitasatosporales; family Streptomycetaceae; genus Streptomyces; species Streptomyces sp. NPDC001852. The sequence goes on along the minus strand of NZ_JBIATN010000036.1, from coordinate 45,532 downwards.
TCCGGAATCCACGGTCGCTGGAAACCCCAGATGTAGGAGTTGGCGGCCGTCTGCCGGGCGTCCCGCAGCATCGCCGCGCGCCAGCGCCGCGGGTGCGGCATCGACACCACGGCGAGCCGCCGGACGAGCTTGGGCCGCATCGCCGCCGCCGTCCACGCCAGATAGCCGCCCAGGTCGTGGCCGACCAGCGCCGCGTCCGGCTCGCCGAGCGAGCGGATCACGCCGGTGACGTCGAGCGCGAGGTTGGCCGGGTCGTACCCGCGGGGCGTACGGTCGCTGCCGCCGACGCCCCGCAGGTCCATCGCCACCGCCCGGTAGCCCGCGTCCGCGAGCGCGACCAGCTGGTGCCGCCAGGTCCACCAGAACTGCGGGAAGCCGTGCAGCAGCAGCACCAGGGGGCCGTCGCCGAGCTCGGCGATGTGGAAGCGCGCGCCGTTCGCGGCGACGTCCTTGTGGGTCCAGGGACCTTCGATCCGTACGACCGAGGGGGCGGGGTCCGTCATGACGACGAGCGTGCCACAGTCTCGATGGCCGCGGGGGCCCGGTCCTCGGGCAGCTCCACGCGCGGGTGCGGCTTGGCGTTCTGCAGCACGCCCGCCGTCTCCTTCATCGAGGCGGCCACCTTCTGCGGGCCCTGGCTCTTCTTGGCCTTCTTCGCGAAGAGCACGCCGATCAGCGCGAGGAGACCGGCGAGGACCGCGTTCGCCGCGAAGGACAGCACGAAGCAGATCGCCAGGTTCCAGCCGCTCCAGGTCCGGATGCCGTAGGCGAGGGCGAAGTTGAGCATCGGGAGCGAGAAGACGAGCAGCACCAGGGCCGCCGTGAACGCGCCGCCGCTGACCGCGCCGCGCTTGACGTCCTGCTTCAGCTGGGCCTTGGCCAGCGCGATCTCGTCGTGCACCAGCGCCGACAATTCGGTCGTCGCCGAGGCGAACAGCTGGCCGATGCTGCGTTCGGCGCCGACCGGGCTGCCGTCGGGTGCGCTCATCGCGTTCTCCCTTACGAGGTCTGTCGTGCCGCGGGCGTGCCGTGCCGTCGTACCGCTGTCGTACATCCGTCGTACTGCCGTCGTACGCGGTCGGCGGGCCCGCTCGTGTGGCCGTCTTGTTTTGTACCGTCTCGTCAGATCATGCCGGACGCTCGTCCTCCTCGCCTGCCCCGCCCGGTACTTCCTGAAGCCCGTGGCGCGCGGCGGAGGCCTTCTCGGCGGCGATCCGGCGGTGTTCGGCGGCCTTGCGCTCGTGGATCTCGGCCATGCGCAGGTGGTAGGCCGGGTCGTCCTGTTCGTAGACGTCCGGGATGCCGTCGAGGTCCTCGTCGCGCTCCTCTTCCTCGCACAGCCTGCGGTACTTGGCGTTGCGCATCTTCAGCAGCACCGTCGCGCACAGCGCCGCGAGGAGCGATCCGGTGAGGACGGCCGCCTTGACCTCGCCGGTGAGGACGGCGTCGCCGGCGAAGGCGAGTTCGCCGATGAGCAGGGAGACGGTGAAGCCGATGCCGGCGAGGGAGGCCACCGCGAAGACGTCGGCCCAGGCGAGGTCCTCGCTGAGGGAGGCCCGGGTGAAGCGGACGGTGAGCCAGGTGCCGCCGAAGATGCCGATCGTCTTGCCGACGACCAGTCCGAGCACCACGCCGAGCGTCTCGGGCTTGGTGAACACGTCCCCGAGCGCCCCGCCGGAGACCTTCACCCCGGCGCTGAACAGCGCGAACATCGGCACGGCCAGCCCGGCGGACAGGGGCCGCACCAGGTGCTCGATGTGCTCGCCGGGGGAGTGCTGCTCCCCCTCCCGGGTGGTGCAGCGCAGCATCAGGCCCATGGCCACACCGGCGATGGTGGCGTGCACGCCGCTGTTGTACATCAGCGCCCAGATCACCAGGGCCAGCGGCACGTACAGGTACCAGCCGCGTACGCCCTTGCGCAGCAGCAGCCAGAAGACGACCAGTCCGGCGGCGGCCCCGCCGAGCGCGGCGAAGTTCAGCCGGTCGGTGAAGAAGATCGCGATGATCAGGATCGCGAAGAGGTCGTCGACCACCGCGAGGGTGAGCAGGAAGGCACGCAGGGAGCTGGGCAGGGAGGTGCCGATGACCGCGAGGACGGCGAGCGCGAAGGCGATGTCGGTGGCGGTGGGCACCGCCCAGCCCCGCGGCGAGCCGTGCCCCGTGAGGCTGGTGAGGGCGTAGACGAGCGCGGGTACGGCCATGCCGCACAGCGCGGCCACCACGGGGAGTACGGCCGCCCTGGGATCGCGCAGGTCCCCGGCGATCAGCTCGCGCTTGAGCTCGATGCCGGCGACGAAGAAGAACACCGCGAGGAGGCCGTCGGCGGCCCAGTGGGCCACGGACAGGTTCAGGCCGAGCGCGCCGGGACCGAGGTGGAAGTGGCTGACGGACTCGTAGCTGTGGTGGAGGGCGGGGATGTTCGCCCAGACCAGCGCCGCGACGGCGGCGAGGAGCAGCAGGACACCGCCGACGGTCTCAGTCCGCAGCGCGTCCGCGACGAAGGCCCGCTCGGGCAGGGAGAGACGGCCGAGCGCCTTACGGGGGGCTTTCGGGGTGCGGGGCGCGGCCACGGCGGGGACCTCCGGGTCGTACGGCGATGATCACGCCGTCGCGCGGGGTCGCCGACGGCGTCGCCGACCAGACTTCCCGGCACACCCTGAGGCTGCCACTTTACCGGATTTTGACGCTTGATGTTAGTGAGACGAACGAAAAGAGGGCGCCCGGTGCCGGCACCGGACGCCCCTTGCTGCCGTTCCGCCTAGTCCTCGCTGGGGACGGCGGGCAGCTTCGCCTGGATGAGGTCCATGACCGTGCTGTCCGTCAGTGTGGTGACGTCACCGAGCTGACGGTTCTCGGCCACGTCCCGCAGCAGCCGGCGCATGATCTTGCCGGAGCGGGTCTTGGGCAGCTCGGCCACCGGCAGGATCCGCTTGGGCTTGGCGATCGGGCCGAGCGTGGCGCCCACGTGGTCGCGCAGCTCGCCGACGAGCGTCTCGGTCTCCGCGGCCGTACCGCGGAGGATGACGAACGCGACGATCGCCTGGCCGGTGGTCTCGTCGGTGGCACCGACGACGGCCGCCTCGGCGACCGACGGGTGGGAGACGAGCGCCGACTCCACCTCGGTGGTGGAGATGTTGTGCCCGGACACGAGCATCACGTCGTCCACCCGGCCCAGCAGCCAGATGTCGCCGTCGTCGTCCTTCTTCGCACCGTCACCGGCGAAGTACTTGCCCTCGAACCGCGACCAGTAGGTGTCGATGAACCGCTGGTCGTCGCCCCAGATGGTGCGCAGCATCGACGGCCAGGGCTCGGTGAGGACCAGGTAGCCACCGCCGCCGTCGGGCACCTCGTTCGCCTCGTCGTCGACGACGGTCGCGGAGATGCCGGGCAGGGGGGTCTGCGCGGAGCCGGGCTTGGCCTCGGTGACGCCGGGCAGCGGCGAGATCATCATCGCGCCGGTCTCGGTCTGCCACCAGGTGTCCACGACGGGCGTCCGGTCCGCGCCGATGTTCTTGCGGTACCAGATCCACGCCTCGGGGTTGATGGGCTCGCCCACCGAACCGAGGACGCGCAGGGAGGACAGGTCGAACTTGGCGGGGATGTCGTCGCCCCACTTCATGAACGTCCGGATCGCGGTCGGCGCGGTGTAGAGGATCGTGACCTTGTACTTCTGCACGATCTCCCAGAACCGGCCCTGGTGCGGGGTGTCCGGCGTTCCCTCGTACATGACCTGCGTCGCGCCGTTGGCCAGCGGGCCGTACACGATGTACGAGTGCCCGGTCACCCAGCCGACGTCGGCCGTGCACCAGTACACGTCCGTCTCCGGCTTGAGGTCGAAGACCGCCCAGTGGGTGTACGCCGTCTGGGTGAGGTAGCCGCCGGAGGTGTGCAGGATGCCCTTCGGCTTCCCCGTCGTGCCGGAGGTGTAGAGGATGAACAGCGGGTGTTCCGCCTCGAACGCCTGAGGGGTGTGCTCGGCGGACTGCCGCTCGACGAGCTCGTGCCACCACAGGTCCCGGCCCTCGGTCCATGCCACGTCCTGGCCGGTACGGCGCACCACCAGCACGTGCTCGACGTTGTCGACCTTGGAGATCGCCTCGTCCACGGCGGGCTTGAGCGCGGACGGCTTGCCGCGCCGGTACCCGCCGTCGGCGGTGATGACGACCTTGGCGTCCGCGTCCTGGATACGGGTCGCGAGCGCGTCCGCCGAGAAGCCGCCGAAGACCACCGAGTGCGCGGCGCCGATCCGGGCCGCGGCCAGCATCGCGATCGCCGTCTCGGGGATCATCGGCATGTAGATGGCGACCCGGTCGCCCTTGCCGACGCCCAGCTCCAGCAGGGCGTTGGCCGCCTTGGAGACCTCGTCCTTCAGCTCGGCGTAGGTGATCGAGCGGCTGTCGCCCGGCTCGCCCTCGAAGTGGATGGCGACACGGTCCCCGTGCCCTGCCTCCACATGCCGGTCCACGCAGTTGTAGGCGACGTTCAGCTCGCCGTCCTTGAACCACTTCGCGAACGGCGGGTTCGACCAGTCCAGCGTCTCGGTCGGTTCCTTGGCCCAGGTCAGCCGACGGGCCTGCTCGGCCCAGAAGCCGAGCCTGTCAGCCTTGGCCTGTGCGTACGCCTCCGCCGTGACGTTGGCGTGCGCGGCCAGGTCGGCGGGGGGCGCGAACCTGCGTTCTTCCTTGAGCAGGTTGGCCAGGCTCTCGTTGCTCACGACATCTCCCTCTCGCAGGGTGTCCGTTGTGTCCCAGGCCACAGCTCATCAGACGCGGGGGCTCGGTGACAAGGGCGGTTGGCAAAATTGGTTTAGACCTGTTGTTAAGTCCTTTTCCGGGGCCGCGCCGTGTGCCTCTCGCGCCGGACTGTGTGCCTCCCGTTCAGGTACCCCGTCCATGCCACTTCCCCGGACGTGCTCGAAGACGTCGTCTCCCTCCCTTTCGTTCCCCGCCAGCAAGTACGCCTGCGCCTCGCCCACGTGGAAGTACATCCCGTGCAGTTCCAGCCCGCCCCCGGCCAGCGCCCGGGCCACCGGGCCGTGCTCCCGCAGGTGCTCCAGCTGCTGGACCACGTTGATCAGGCACAGCTGTTCCACCGCGTCCGCCGGGGCCCGCCCGGCGAGCCGGGGCCAGGCACGGCGGTCCCCGGCCAACCGCGCCAGACTCGGCAGGCCGTGCCGCAGCCACCGGCGCGGCGGGGTGTCCCCGTCCTCGTCGGCCGCGGTCAGCAGCGCCTGCATCGCCCCGCATCCCGAGTGCCCGCACACGGTGACGGAGCGCACGCCGAGCACCTCCACCGCGTACTCGACGGCGGCCGCCACCGACTCGTCGCCGCGCTCCTCGCCCGGCATCGGCACCAGGTTGCCGATGTTGCGGACGACGAAGAGGTCGCCGGGGCCGCTGGCGGTGATCATCGACGTGACGAGCCGGGAGTCGGCACAGGTCAGGAAGAGCTGCGTGGGCCGCTGGCCCTCCCGGGCGAGCCGCGCCAGCTCCTCGCGCACCAGCGGCGCCGTGTGGCGCTGGAACGCCCCGATCCCGCGGACCAGTTCGCGCCCCGCCTTCCGTCCCGTCGGCGCGGCGACGATCTCCGGGAAGCAGGCCCGGTGATCGCGCCAGGGCGTCCAGGGCCGGCACCGGCACCCGGTGGACGGGGTCGGTCCGGTGGACGGGTGTTGCTCGGCCGTCGGGGTCGGACCGGTGGCCAGGGCTGACGCGTTGGGTAGGGGTGATCCGGTGGGCGGAGGTGGCCCGGTGGGCAGGGCCGACTCGATGGGCAGGTCTTGCCCGGTGGGCAGGCAGGGCCCGGTGGGCGTGGCCTGCTCGGCGGTCCGGATCCCGGCGCGTCGGCCCGACAGCTCGGCCGTACCGCCGCGCGCGGTGTGCGAGCTGCGCCAGTCCTGCAGTGACTCGTACGCCGCGTGGTCGATGAACGATCCGTCCAACTCCACGACGGCGTGGGCGCCTTGGGGTACGAGATGCAGGGACCGGCTGAGCCGGGGCACCGCGAGGAACGTCAACTGACCTCGGATTCTTACGTGATGGATTCCCTCCTTCTCTTCGTGGGTGATGCGGGTGCGGGCGAGGCGGTGCAGGGCGACGGCGACCGCCACGGCGACTCCCAGGAGCACGCCCTGCAGGACGCCGAGTAACACCACGCCGAGTGCGGCCGCGGCGTAGACCGGCACTTCGCGGTGGCGCGTCACCGTGCGGATGTGGTGCAGGGACACCATCTGGATACCGACGGCCATGACCAGGGCGGCGAGGGAGGCGAGCGGGATCTCCTCCAGGGCCGGGACCATCAGCAGCGCGGCGACTACTACGAGAACGCCGTGCAGCATCGTGGAGTTCCGGCTCACGGCACCTGAATTCACATTCGCGGTGCTGCGCACGGCCACCCCGGCGACCGGCAGTCCGCCGAGTGCCCCGGAGACGATGTTGGCGGCGCCCTGGCCCAGCAGCTCCCGGTCCAGGCCGGAGCGGCCGACGCGGGGGGCCGGGCCGGGCCGGGCCGCGACCAGCTTGTCCACGGCCACCGCGCCGAGCAGCGACTGCACGCTGCACACGAGGGTGGTGGTGAGCACGGCTGCGGCGAGGCCCAGCGCCGGACCCTCGGGCAGTCCGGCCACGGCGTGGCTGCGCCAGGACGGCAGATCGACGCGGGGCAGGGCCAGGCCGGTGAGGGACGCCGTGGCGGTGGCCCCGGCGACGGCGACGAGGGCGGCCGGCACGTGCCGGAGCATCCGGCCGGCCCGGCCGGGCAGGCGGGGCCAGGCCAGCAGCAGGGCGAGTGCCAGCACGCTCATCGAGACGGCGGCCGGATGCAGGTGGGCCAACTGGGCCGGCAACGCACGCAGGTTGGCGAGGACGGAGCTGTCGGGGCTGCCGCCGAGGACGATGTGCAGTTGGGCGACGGCGATGGTGATGCCGATCCCGGCGAGCATGCCGTGCACCACGGCCGGGCTGACCGCGAGCGCGCCGCGCGCCACCCGCAGGCAGCCGAGGGCGAGTTGGGCGAGTCCGGCGAGGACGGTGATGCCGCAGGTCGCCCGCCAGCCGTAGTGGTGGATCAGGTCGGCGGTGACCACGGTGAGTCCGGCAGCCGGGCCGCTGACCTGGAGCGGGCAGCCGCCGAGCCGGCCGGCGACGAGTCCGCCCACGGCAGCGGCGACGAGGCCGGCCTGGAGCGGAGCACCGGTGGCCAGGGCGATGCCGAGGGACAGGGGCAGGGCGATCAGGAAGACCGCGACGGACGCGGACAGGTCGGCGCCCGCCACGGCGAAGCGGGGCCGGCGGCCCGGCGCCGGGCCGTGCGGCGGGTGTGGGTGCTGGGTGTGCGGGGATGCGCAGGCTGACATGGTCCCGTCTCCTCGGGGCGGCGGGATGGAGCAACGCTTGGCAAAGGAACCGTAATGCCGCGTAAAGGTCATGCATAACTTTTCGTGGCAAATGGTTCAGTCGACCCCTCGCATGAGTGAACTAATCATTTGATCGGCTTGTCGTACTAATTCCTTCTCGGTCCCGTGCGACCTTGGCGGCGCTGTCGGTTCAAGCCCGGCGCACCACCAGAAAAGGGACCTCGTCAGCGTTTGCCAGGGAGAAGGAAGAAGGTGGGCAGAACATGGCCGCCACCCAGAGGATCGCCGTCGGCGCCATGGTCGCCGCGGCCTGTGCCGCGTCGCTCGCCGGTTGCGCGACCGGCTCCCACAATTCTCACGGTTCGAAGCCAGCTGCGCCCGGCCCGCAGAAGGGGGCTCCGGCGCCGGGCAGCGTGTTCCGGCCGATCGGCGACGGATCCACCGCGTACACCGGCTCGCAGCCGCATCTGCCCAGGCCCGAGCGTCTGAAGCCCGGTCAGAAGCCCCCGCAGTTCGTGGTGTTCTCCTGGGACGGCGCGGGCGAGGACAGCCAGAAGCTGTTCTCGCACTTCCGCGAGGTCGCCAAGGAGAACCATGCGACCATGACCTACTTCCTCAGTGGCGTGTACATGCTGCCGAAGGAGAAGCGCGACCTGTACCAGCCGCCGCAGCACGCGCCGGGCAGCTCCGACATCGGTTTCAACGATGAGAAGGGCATCGCCGACACCGTCAAACAGGCACGGCTGGCCTGGCTGGAGGGCAATGAGATCGGCACGCACTTCAACGGCCACTTCTGCGGGCCCGACGGCGGGGTCGGCACCTGGTCCGTGGACGAGTGGAAGAGCGAGATCGCCCAGGCCAAGCAGTTCGTGAAGACCTGGAAGACCAACAGCGGCATGAAGAAGTCGGCCCCGCTGCCCTTCGACTACGACAAGGAGCTGATCGGCGCCCGCACTCCCTGCCTGGAGGGCCAGAAGAACTTCATGAAGGCGGCCCGTGAGTTGGGCTTCCGCTATGACTCCAGCGGGGTCGACAACCAGGTCTGGCCCAAGAAGAAGCAGGGCCTGTGGGACCTGTCGATGCAGCTGGTGCCCTTCCCCGGCCACACCTATGAGCAGTTGACCATGGACTACAACTTCATGGTCAACCAGTCCGGCACCAAGACCCAGGGCGACCCGGACAAGTTCGACTACTGGGGCGACCAGATGCGCGACGGCCTGATCAAGGGCTTCTACCGGGCCTACGACGGCAACCGCGCCCCGCTGATCATCGGCAATCACTTCGAGTCCTGGAACGGCGGCACCTACATGCGCGCGGTCGAGGACACGGTGAGGAAGGTGTGCAACAAGCCCGACGTGCGCTGCGTCTCCTTCCATCAGCTGGTCGACTGGCTGGACGCCCAGGACCCGAAGACCCTGGAGAAGCTGCGCACCCTGGAGGTGGGCGAGGCGCCCCGGCAGGGCTGGGCGTCCTTCCTCTCCGGCCGCCCGGCCCCGGCGCCCAAGGGCGTGCCCGGGGCCCCGGCGGTCAAGCAGTAGGCGTCACGCGCAGGCCGTCGGTGCCGCCCGGAGCCGGAGGCGTCACACGGCGGTTGGGACCTCCGCGCCGAGGCTTTCACCGAGCACGAAGGCCGGGTCGACCTGGGCCGCCAGGTCGACCCCGGTGCGCTCGTTGCCCCACGCCTCCGCGTTCTTCAGGTGGAAGTGCACCATCTGGCGGGTGTAGCGGTCCCAGTCCCGCAGCTCGTAGGTGGCGTCGGCGGCGGCCCGCAGGGTGTGCAGGGCGCGGGTGTTGGCCTCCTCCAGCTGATCGAACCGGGGCGGCCGGCCCTTCTCCATGGCGCGCACCCAGTCCGAGCGCCCGACGGTCACCAGCAGGTCGTCGCCGACCTCCGCGCGCAGGAAGTCGATGTCGTCCTGCTCCTGGATCTTGTTGCCGACGACTTTCAGGGCGACGCCGAAGTCGCGGGCGTACTCCTTGTACTGGCGATAGACGGAGACCCCCTTCCGGGTCGGCTCGGCGACGAGGAACGTCATGTCGAAGCGGGTGAACATGCCGGAGGCGAAGGAGTCCGAACCGGCGGTCATGTCGACCACGACATACTCGTCGGGGCCGTCGACGAGGTGGTTCAGGAACAGCTCCACCGCTCCCGTCTTGGAGTGGTAGCAGGCGACCCCCAGGTCGGCGTCCGTGAAGGGGCCGGTGACCATCAAACGGACGGCGCCGCCGTCGAGTTCCACCGGCCGCGCACAGGCGTCGTAGACCGGATTCGGCTCCCGCACCCGGACCAGCCGTGAGCCCTCGCCGGGCGGGGTCGTTTTGATCATCGTGGCGGCGGAGGCGATGCGCGGGTTGCCGCCGCGCAGGTAGTCCTTGATCAGCGGCAGTCGTTCCCCCATGGCGGGCAGCGCGGCGGCCTCCGCCTCGTCGAGTCCGAGGGCGGGCCCGAGGTGCTGGTTGATGTCCGCGTCGATGGCGACCACCGGGGCGCCGGCGGCCACGAGGTGGCGGACGAAGAGGGAGGAGAGCGTGGTCTTGCCACTCCCGCCCTTCCCGACGAAAGCAATTTTCATGTTCACCAACGGTAGTCGGTTGATAGCTGTGCGTGTCATGCCGGAGTGAAGAAGACCACTCCTTCGAGGGGCCGGCCCCTGCGGTGCGTAGGGTCGTACTCATGAGTACGACAGGCGCGAACGCCGACCCGCTCGCGGCCCTGGGCTCGCTGCCCGGTGTCGCCGACTCCGTGGAATCCGTGCGCAAGGCCGTGGACCGGGTCTACGGACACCGGATCATGCGGCGCCGCAGCACCGAGATCACCTCCGAGGCGGCCCTGCGCGGCGCCCGCGGCTCCGCGGCACTGTCCGGGGCCGACTGGGCCCTGGAGGAGGTACGGCGGCGCACCGACTTCGGCGGCGACGCCGAGGCGCGCGTCATGGGCGCGGCCCTCAGGCTGTCGGCCGAGGCGGGACAGCTGCTCTCCATCTGGCGGCAGTCGCCCCTCAGGGTGCTGGCCCGGCTGCACCTGGTGGCCGCGGCGAGCAAGGGTGACGAGGTCGGCAGGCCGCGCCAGGCCGGCGAGACCGTGGACGAACCGCTGATCGAGCTGCCGCTGCCGGACGCGGCGGAGGTCTCCGGCCGGCTGGAGGGGCTCGCGGACCTGATCATCGCCGGGACGTCCGCACCCGCGCTGGTCACGGCCGCCGTCGTGCACGGCGAGCTGCTCGCGCTACGGCCCTTCGTGTCCCACAACGGCCTGGTCGCGCGCGCGGCCGAGCGGATCGTGCTGATCGGCAGCGGCCTGGACCCGAAGTCGATCTGTCCGGCCGAGGTCGGCCACGCCGAGCTGGGCCGCGCCTCCTATCTGGCGGCGCTGGAGGGATACGTCTCCGGCACCCCCGAGGGCATGGCGGCCTGGATCGCGCACTGCGGCAGGGCGATCGAACTGGGTGCGCGGGAGTCGACGGCGGTGTGCGAGGCGCTGCAGCGCGGCGCGGCCTGAGAAGGCGTCCCGGGGGCTTCCCCGGACATGAATGCGGCGGTACGAGTCTTCGTACCGCCGCTGGCATGTCCACCGGGTTACCAAGCGTCCTCGATATCTGCCCATCAGGTCGGGGACTTTGCCCGTCACCTGGTGCGGCTGGCCCGTAATCGACGGGTCGACGTCGCGTGGGTGCCCGTTGTCCATGCATGGTCCGTGGGGCCAACTGCGTAGTGGTAGGGGATCCTCTCGGATGTCCTTTGGTCTCGCGGGCCTAAGGTCTTTGTACCGCGGGCCCGCAGGAAGCGAAACCCCTGCCTCCGGTTCTTTACTTTTCGCTTCAAACGAGGCGTAAACGGACGCGGGCCGGGCGGTGTTCCGGCGTCAGCGGGGGCCTCAGGCGGTGCTGCGGCGCCGGCTGGCGTACCAGACGAGGCCGGCGGTCGCGGCCGCCGCTCCTACGGCCGCCGCCGCGACCAGTGCGGGACGGGGCGGCACGGGGAACGTGGTCAGTCTCTTCTTCAGTGGGACGGGTCGACGGAACTCCAGAACGGGCCATCCGCGTGCGAGGGCCTCGCGGCGCAGGGCGCGGTCCGGGTTCACCGCGTGCGGGTGCCCGACCGCCTGGAGCATGGGAAGATCCGTCGCCGAGTCGCTGTAGGCGTAGCAGCGCTCGAGGTCGTAGCCCTCGGACGCGGCCAGCTCCCGGATCGCCTCCGCCTTGGTCGGGCCGTAGGCGTAGTACTCCACCTCCCCGGTGAAGCAGCCGTCCTCGCCGACCACCATGCGGGTGGCCACCACCCGGTCCGCGCCGAGCAGTTCGCCGACGGGCTCGACCACCTCGGCGCCCGAGGTCGACACGATCACCACGTCCCGGCCGGCCGTGTGGTGCTCCTCGATGAGGGAGGCGGCCTCGTCGTAGATGATCGGATCGATCAGATCGTGCAGGGTCTCGGCCACGATCTCCCTCACCTGCTGCACGTTCCAGCCGCGGCACAGAGCGGACAGATACTCGCGCATGCGCTCCATCTGGTCGTGATCCAGGCCGCCGACGAGGAAGACGAACTGGGCATATGCGGTGCGCAGCGCGGCCCTGCGGTTGATCAGCCCGCCTTGGTAGAAGGACTTGCTGAAGGTGAGCGTGCTCGACTTCGCAATGACCGTCTTGTCCAGATCAAAGAAGGCTGCTGCGCGGGGCAAGGAGTGGTTTTCCACGCCCCAGAGCATAGGCGCCCACCATTCGGCGTAAGGTGGGGCGCGTGGGTTTGCCTGAGAGGGCTCTCGGGTACACCATGGAAGTCACGGATCGTTCGCGACCGTGCTAACCCGGTCCGACTCCTCCCCCCCCGAGTCGGCCGTGGGGACGACCCCCGCTCTCCCCCCCGGCGGGGGTCGTCGCATGTCCGGGCGGTTTTCTCCCTCCTTCCCCCTTTTTTCGTGCGACCGCAGGCAGGCGCGATGCCGCCGCGGCCGCCGCTTCGGCGCGCCCATGATCCGTTACTCGGGGTAATCGTCGCGCTGCTCTGTGGAAGTCGCACAGGGGTCGGTACACGGGTCACCGGTATGGGTGACGGTGATATTCACAGTCCGGGAGTTGTCCACAGTTTTCGACCAAGATCCACATGATTTCGCGGATCGCTGCACCGTGATTCCAGCGCGCTCGGCCGCGGCGAGTTCATGGCCGGTTCCGATTGCCGCAGCGCCTATGGCCGGTTTCTGTCGGCCGTTCATATGGGGGGCCGCTTGACGGTTCTTCACACCTTTGGGAATCGCGTGGCCGCAGGGGCTGCGCGGCCCACGCAGCGAAGGGGGAACACCCGTGACCGCAGCCGTCACCCACGACCCGCCGCCCGGCTCCCCGGACCGGCCGGGCAGGCCGCTCATCGTCACCGAGGACGCCGAACTCCTGGACGACCTGCTGCGCCTGTGCGCGGCCGCCGGCGCCACACCCGAGGTCCACCACGGCGTCCCCGAACACGGCGACGGCTGGGAGGCGGCCCCGCTGGTACTGGTCGGCGACGACGCCGCCCGCCGGGTCGGCGGCGCCACGCGCCGGCGCGGAGTGGTGCTGGTCAGCCGTGACCAGGACGACCCGGGGGTGTGGCAACGCGCCGTCGAGATCGGCGCCGACCACGTCCTGATGCTCCCCGACGGCGAGCAGTGGCTGGTCGACCGGATCGCCGACGTCGTCGAGGGAGTCGGCCGCCCGGCCCTCACCGTCGGGGTGATCGGCGGCCGGGGCGGGGCCGGCGCCTCCACGCTCGCGTGCGCGCTCGCCGTCACCTCCGCGCGCGAGGGACTGCGCACCCTCCTCGTGGACGCCGATCCGCTCGGTGGCGGACTCGACGTACTCCTCGGTGGCGAGAGCGCCGACGGACTGCGCTGGCCCGCCTTCGCCGCCTCCCGTGGCCGGGTCGGCGGCGGCGCCCTGGAGGAGTCGCTGCCCGAACTGCACTCCCTGCGGGTGCTGAGCTGGGACCGCGGGGACTGCGTCGCCGTCCCGCCGCAGGCGGTGCGCGCGGTGCTCGCCGCCGCCCGCCGACGCGGCGGCACGGTCGTGGTGGACCTGCCCCGCCGTCTCGACGACGGGGTCGCCGAAGTCCTCGCCCAGCTCGACCTGGCACTGCTCGTCGTCCCCGCCGAACTGCGCGCGGTCGCCGCCGCCGGGCGGGTCGCCTCCGCCGTCGGCATGGTCGTGCGCGACCTGCGCGTGGCGGTACGCGGGCCGTACGCACCCGGCCTGGACGACCAGGAGGTGGCCCGGTTGCTCCGCCTGCCGCTGGCCGGCGAGGTGCCGGTCGACCCGCCGCTGCTGCGGCCGCCGGGCGGTGCGAAACCGCCCGGCGCGACCGGTCGTGGCCCGCTCGCCCGTTTCTGCGTGAACTTCTGGGAGCGCGCGCTGGTCGAGGCCGGAGGCACCCGATGACCTTCCCCGGACTCGACCGCGCGGACGGCGCCACGCTGCTCGACGGCGTCCGGCGCCGGCTGGCCGAGAGCGGCGCCGAACCCACCCCCGCGCGTGTGGCCCAGGCCCTGCGCGAGCAGGGCCGGGTGCTCGGCGACGCCGAAGTGCTCGGCACCGCCCGGCAGCTCAGGTCCGAACTCGTCGGCACCGGCCCCCTGGAGCCGCTCCTCGCCCACCCGGACGTCACCGACGTCCTGGTGTCCGCCCCCGACCGGGTGTGGGTGGACCGCGGCGGCGGCCTGGAGCTGACCCCTGTGACCTTCCCCGACGCGGCGGCCGTACGACGCCTCGCGCAGCGGCTGGCCGCCGTGGCCGGACGCCGGCTGGACGACGCCCGGCCGTGGGCGGACGCCCGGCTGCCCGACGGCACCCGGCTGCACGCCGTACTGCCCCCGGTCGCCGTCGGCTGCACCTGCCTGGCCCTCAGGGTCGTACGGCCCCGGGCGTTCACGCTGGAGGAACTGGTCGAGGCGGGCACGGTGCCGCCCGGCGGCGACCGGATCCTGCGGGCTCTGCTCGCGGCCCGGCTGTCCTTCCTCGTCAGCGGCGGCACCGGAAGCGGCAAGACGACCCTGCTGAGCGCCCTGCTGGGGCTGGTCGGGGCGGGTGAGCGGATCGTGCTCGCCGAGGACTCCGCCGAACTGCGCCCGGACCACCCGCACGTCGTGCGGCTGGAGACCCGGCCCGCCAACCAGGAAGGCGCGGGCCTGGTCACCCTCGAGGACCTCGTCCGGCAGGCCTTGCGGATGCGGCCCGACCGGCTGGTCGTCGGAGAGGTACGCGGACCCGAGGTCGTGCATCTGCTCGCCGCCCTCAACACGGGCCATGAGGGCGGCTCGTGCACGATCCACGCCAACGCCGCCGGAGACGTCCCGGCCCGCCTGGAGGCGCTGGCCACGGCCGCCGGACTGGACCGGGCCGCGCTGCACAGCCAGCTCGCGGCCGCGCTCTCCGTGGTCGTGCACCTCGTACGGGACCGGTCCGGGCGGCGCCGGATCGCCGAGGTGCACGTGCTGGAACGGGACGCCACGGGTTTGGTCCGGACGGTACCGGCCCTGCGCTGGGGTGAGAGCGCCTTCGTACGGGAGCGCGGCTGGGAGCGGCTGGAGCGGCTCCTGGACACCGGAGCGGACTGGGAACCGAGGGAAAGGGGTGCGGGAAGTGATCGGTGAGACGTCCATGGGTGCGGCGCTGATCTGTCTCGGCGCGCTGGTCTGGCTGCTGAGCGGGCGGCACTACGGGATGCGGCGGGCGCGGCTGCTGCTCGCGGGCGGCGGAGTGGTGACGACGGGCCCGCCCTCCTGGGACCAGGCCCTCGCGGAACTTCGGCGGCTCCGTGGCCGGTTGGGGGCCGAGTGGTGGGCACTCGCGGCCGGCCTGCTGCTCGGGCTGCTGGGGACCTCGGTGATCCCGGTCGTCGCGGGAGCGGCCGGAGTGCCGGTGCTGCGCCGGGTGCGGCAGGCCGGGCAGGCCCGGCGGGCCCGGGAGCGGCGGGCGGACGCGGTGATCGCCCTGTGCGGGGCCCTCGCCGGGGAGGCGCGCGCCGGCCGACAGCCGGGCGAGGCGCTGCTGCGGGCGGCGCGGGACTCCGGCGGGCTCGGCGAGGCGCAGGCCGCCGTGGTCGCGGCGGCGCGGTTCGGCGGAGACGTGCCGGGCGCGCTGACCGTGGCGGCCCGGCAGCCGGGCGCCGAGGGCCTGCTCGGGCTGGCCGCGTGCTGGCGGGTGGCCGTGGACCAGGGGGCCGGGCTCGCGGCGGGCCTGGACCGGCTGGACGCGGCCCTGCGCGCCGAGCGGGACCAGCGCGCCGACCTGCGTGCCCAGCTGGCAGGCGCCCGCGCGACCACGGTGCTGCTCGCCGCGCTCCCCGCCCTCGGCCTGCTCCTCGGCGCGGCCATGGGCGCGGCCCCGCTCCACGTCCTGCTCCACACGGGCGCAGGTCTCGGTTGCCTGGCGATCGGCTCCGCCTTCGAAGCGGCCGGGATGTGGTGGGCCGTGCGGATCGTGCGGGGAGCGGGGGCGGTGTGAGCGTGGAAGTCGTCCACAGCATGGGGACGGTCGGAGGCGTTGTGCTGGCCCTCGGCTGGGCTGTTCGGCGGTTGGACCTGGTCCGGAGGCGACGTCGGGCACGGCGGCGGGCGGTCGAGCTGCTCGGTCCGCAAGTCCCGGTGCCCAGGAGGCGGTTCGCGTCGGCGGGCGCGGTACGGCGGTGGCTGCCGTTGGCCGGCGCGGTGTGCGGTGCCTGGATCCTGGTCGGTGGGGCGACCGGGGCCGTGCTGGGGCTGGGTGCCGGGGTCGTGCTGCGGTGGTGGCGCAGCCGGGAGTTGGCCGCGGGCCAGGAGGGACCGGTCGACGCGGCCGCCGCCACACGCCAACTCCCGCTGGCCGCCGACCTGCTGGCCGCCTGCGTCGCGGCCGGCGCCGGACCGGTGATCGCCGCACAGGCGGTCGGCGAGGCGCTCGACGGGCCGGTCGGACGGGCGCTGGCGCGGGGCGCGGCCGAGGTACGCCTCGGCGGTGAACCGGCGGTGGCCTGGCGGCGGTTGGCAGAGCTGCCCGACGCCGCACCGCTGGCGCGGCTGCTGGAGCGGGCCGACGAGTCCGGGCTTCCGGCGGCCGGTCCGGCCGCCCGCCTCGCCGCCGACGCACGCGCGCAGTGGGCCCGCGCCGCGACGGCCCGGGCCCGGCGCGCGGCCGTACTGATCTCCGCACCCGTGGGCCTGTGCTTCCTGCCCGCCTTCATCGCGGTCGGTGTGCTGCCCGTAGTGATCGGACTCGCGGGCGGCGTGATGGGAGGCAGGTGAGGCGTACGAGAGCGAACGAGAGCGAACGGGCCCAGGCGACGGGCGAGCCGAGTAGTCGCGGAGAACCACAAAGACCATGAATCCCACGGGGGTTGGAATGCGCAGGAAGATCAAGGAAGCGGCGGCACTGGTACGGCTGCGGGGGAAGGGCCGCAGGGACGCCGGAATGGTGACGTCCGAGTACGCGATGGGGATCATCGCGGCCGTCGGGTTCGCCTTGCTGCTCTACGAGGTCGTCACCAGCGGCCAGGTCCGGGCGGAGCTGCAGGACATCGTGAAGAAGGCCCTCAGTGCGCGGATGTGAGCGAGAGGCGGACCGAGGGTTCGTGACCGCGGAGGCGGCCGTGGTGCTGTGCGTGCTGGTGGCGTTCACGATGGCGCTGGTCTGGGGGCTGCTCGTGGTGGCCGCACAGATCCAGTGCGTGGACGCCGCCCGCATCGGCGCCCGGGCCGCCGCCCGTGAGGACCCGGTCGACGCGGTGGTGACGGTGACCCGGGAGGCCGCGCCGCGCGGCGCCCGGGTGACGGTCGGGCGCGAGGGCGATCAGGTACGGGTGACGGTGGTGGCCAGACCGCCGGTGCTGAGCGGGCTGCCGTTCGAGGTGCGGGAACAGGCCGTCGCGCCTTCCGAGGAGACCACACCGGCCGGGGAGACCGCGGCGACCGGGGAGGCGGAGCCGTGAGGGGAGGTGGGGCGAGGCGTCGGCGGCAGTCCGACCGGGGGTCCGCCACCGTGTGGAGCCTGGGGGCGATGGCCGTGCTGTGCGCGGTGTTCGGCGGCGTGCTCGCGCTGGGGCAGGCCGTCGTCGTCCGGCACCGGGCGGCCGGCGGCGCGGACCTGGCGGCACTCGCGGCGGCGGCCCACTGGGAGGAGGGCGCCGCGGCGGCCTGTGCCCGGGCCGAGCGGGTGGCGGCGGCGCAGGGCGTACGGCTGGTGCGGTGCGTGATCGTCGGCGAGACCTCGGACGTGACGGCGGCCTCGGGGAGGGGGCCGTTCGCGGCGGAGGTCAGGGCCAGAGCCGGGCCCGCGGGACCGGTACCGGATGGACCGGTACCGGATGGACCCGTCCCGGATGGATCAGTGCCGGGCGGATCCGTGCAGGGGGCGTCGGCGTCGGCGGCCCCCGCGCCGGGAGCTCCCGCGCGGGGAGGACGCGCGGGAAGCCGCCCCTGTGCCGGGCCGACCAGTACGGGATGCCTCCGTGCCGGGAGGACCGCCCCCGGACCCCCCGCGCCGTAAGCCCCCGTGCCGGCCCCCATGTCACGAGCCCCGTGCCGGAAGCACCCGTGCCGCGCATGATCAAGCGCGCGGCGCCTGCTCCGGGGCCGGGTCCTCGGGCGGCCGTGCCACCGGGGCCGGCTTCCCCGGCGGCGCCTCCCTCGGCCCTTGCCCTGGCTCTTCCCCCGGCTTTTCCTCCGGTGCCCCGCGCAACAGCACCGTGAGGAGCCGCACCGCGCCCCTCTTGTGCAGCGGGTCGTTGCCGTTGCCGCACTTGGGGGACTGGATGCAGGACGGGCAGCCGGCGTCGCACTCGCAGGAGGCGATGGCCTCGCGGGTGGCGGCGAGCCAGGTGCGGGCGGTGTGGAAGGCACGCTCGGCGAAGCCCGCGCCGCCGGGGTGGCCGTCGTACACGAAGACCGTCGGCAGCAGGGTGTCCGGGTGCAGCGGGACCGAGACGCCGCCGATGTCCCAGCGGTCGCAGGTCGCGAAGAGCGGGAGCAGGCCGATGGAGGCGTGTTCGGCGGCGTGAAGGGAGCCGCCGAGGATCTCCGGGATGATCCGGGCCTCGTCGAGCTGGTCGTCGGTGACCGTCCACCACACCGCGCGGGTGCGCAGCGTACGAGGAGGGAGGTCGAGCTTGGTCTCACCGAGCACTTCACCGGTGATGAGGCGTCTGCGGAGGTAGGAGACGACCTGGTTGGTGACCTCGACCGAGCCGTAGCAGAGACGGCCGGCGCCCCAGGGGATCTCGGTGTCGGTCTCCAGGATGGCGATGGAGGTGGTGTCGCGGGCGACCGTGGAGTACGGCGGCTCGGCCTGCTCGACCAGGGCGACCGAGTCCTCCAGGTCCAGGTGACGGACCAGGTAGGTACGGCCCTGATGGAGGTGGACCGCGCCCTCGTGGACCGTGGAGTGCGCGGCGCCCGCGTCGACCGTGCCGAGCAGGCGGCCGGTGCCGGACTCGACGACCTGCACCGGGCGCCCGCCCGCGCCGCGGATGTCGGTCAGGTCGGCGGCCCGCTCGCGGCGCGTCCAGTGCCAGGCCTTCGTCCGCCGGCGGAGCAGCTTCGCGGCCTCCAGCTGCGGCAGCACGTCCGGGCAGGCGGGGCCGAAGAGGTCCAGGTCCTCCTCGGTCAGCGGGAGTTCCGCCGCGGCGGCGCACAGGTGGGGGGCGAGGACGTAGGGGTTGTCGGGGTCCAGGACCGTGGATTCGACCGGTTGGTCGAACAGGGCCTCGGGGTGGTGGACCAGGAAGGTGTCCAGCGGGTCGTCGCGGGCCACGAGGACCGCGAGGGCGCCCTGTCCGGATCGGCCCGCGCGGCCCGCCTGCTGCCACAGGGAGGCGCGCGTGCCCGGATATCCGGCGATCACCACCGCGTCCAGGCCGGAGACGTCCACGCCCAGTTCCAGGGCCGTCGTGGCGGCGAGGCCGAGGAGTTCGCCGGAGTGCAGGGCGCGTTCCAGGGCGCGGCGCTCCTCGGGGAGGTAGCCGCCGCGGTAGGCCGCGACACGCCGGACCAGGGCGCGGTCGACCTCGGCCAGCTTCTCCTGGGCGATCACCGAGATCAGCTCGGCGCCGCGCCGGGACCGTACGAAGGCGACCGAACGCACGCCCTGCACGGTCAGGTCGGTCAGCAGGTCGGCGGTCTCGGCGGTGGCCGTCCGCCGTACGGGGGCACCCCGCTCGCCGTGCAGCTCGGTGAGTGGGGGCTCCCACAGGGCGAAGACCAGCTCCCCGCGCGGGGAGGCGTCGTCGGCGATCTCGGTCACCGGCAGGCCGGTCAGCCGACGGGCGGCGACGGCGGGCTCGGCGGCGGTCGCCGAGGCCAGCAGGAAGACGGGCGAGGCGCCGTAGCGGGCGCACAGCCGACGCAGTCGGCGCAGTACCTGGGCGACGTGCGAGCCGAAGACGCCCCGGTAGGTGTGGCACTCGTCGATGACGACGTACTTGAGGGACTTCAGGAAGGAGGACCAGCGGGGGTGGGAGGGGAGTATCCCGCGGTGCAGCATGTCGGGGTTGGTGAGGACGTAGTTGGCGTACTGGCGGATCCACTCGCGCTCCTCGAACGGGGTGTCGCCGTCGTACACGGCCGGGCGCACCGAGGTGCCGAGCGGTTGTGAAAGTTCCTTCACCGACCGGCACTGATCCGCCGCGAGCGCCTTGGTGGGCGCGAGGTAGAGCGCGGTGGCCCCTCGGCCGTTCGGAGCCTCGGCGCCGTCCATAAGGGTGGACAACACGGGCACCAGATAGGCGAGGGACTTGCCGGAGGCGGTGCCGGTGGCGACGACCACCGAATCGCCGTCCAGGGCGTGCTCGGCGGCCAGCGCCTGGTGCGCCCAGGGGTGTTCGATGCCGCACGCCTGGACGGCCGCGATCACCTCGGAGCGGATTCGGTCAGGCCAGACGGCATGGCGGCCCGCGCGCGGGGGCAAGTGCTCCGTATGAGTGATGCGCGCAGACCGGCTCGGCCCCGAGGCGAGCCGGCCCAGGACCGCGCCCGGAGACGGGCGGGACGCCGGGTCCGCCGGGGATCGATCGGATCGGAGATTCTTGGCCATCGGCACCGAGTGTGTCACTGGCGTGACGGACAATGGAGCCAAGGCGTCGTGCACGCCTGCCGGTAAGTGATTGAATGCCATCGCGGCTGGCGATGCGTCCCTGGGGCCGCAAGCCGAGGTGTCCTTTTGGGGCGACCGCTCGATAGCAAGGTGCTGGAGGATCCGTGGACCTGTCCCTGTCGACCCGTACCGTCGGCGATCGTACGGTCGTCGAGGTCGGTGGCGAAATCGATGTATACACCGCGCCCAAGCTGCGCGAGCAGCTGGTCGAGCTGGTGAACGACGGGAATTTCCACCTCGTCGTCGACATGGAGGGCGTGGATTTCCTCGACTCCACCGGGCTCGGCGTGCTGGTAGGCGGCCTGAAGCGAGTGCGTGCCCACGAGGGCTCGCTGCGCCTGGTGTGCAACCAGGAGCGCATTCTCAAGATCTTCCGTATCACCGGCCTCACCAAGGTGTTCCCGATCCACACCTCGGTCGAGGAAGCGGTGGCGGCCACCGACTGACTCTGGACCGGTCACCGGCGCCGGGCTCCCCTCGGAGCCCGGACGTCGGCCGGTCACGTCCGGCCTGCCGCGTTCCGGGCCGGTGCGTCGGCCGGTTCCGCCCCCGGGCCCTGAAGCGGCCCGGGGCACAGAAGCACAGCAGGGGGTGCGGGCTCTCGGCGGCCCCGCCCCCGACCGCACGCCCGTAGTCGCGAGGGGGATGCATGGCCACCGTCGAACTCCGCTTCAGCGCGCTGCCCGAGCACGTCCGGACCGCCCGACTGGTGGCGGCCGCGGTGGCACGCAGGGCCGGAGTGGACGAGGCCGTCCTCGACGAGGTCCGGCTCGCCGTCGGCGAGGCCTGCTCCCGTGCCGTCGGACTGCACCAGAACAGCGGCATCAGCGCGCCCGTGAAGGTGGCGCTGATCGAAGAGGAGAAACAGTTCTCCATCGAGGTCGGCGACGAGGCGCCGCACGCCGTCCCGGGCGACACGCCCGGCGCCGCGCAGGACGGCGAGGCGGAGGTCGAGGAGGACGAGATGGGCCTCGCGGTCATCAGCGGCCTCGTCGACGACGTCCAGGTCACCACAGGGCACGACGGCGGCCTGATCCGCATGACCTGGCCGGCCACGCCGCCGGCCACGCCGTCGGCCACGGCACTGGTCTGATCGTCGCCGTACTCCACTTCACGAGGGCCCTGCCGAGCAGGGCCCTCCGTGTTTTTCCAGCACGAACGTGCGCTCACCCGAATTCGTGAAGAAATTCACGATCATTAAAAATGCCCTGAGGGCGTTACTCCATTCGGGTGGTCGGGTGGCATCTCGATCATTTGCCGATGGGTCGGCGGAGGCGAATTCCGTTTACCGCGCCCTGTTTAGATCACACTGAGGTACCTAGAATCCCCACATCTTGAGCTCAGCCCAAGCGTCAAGGAGGACGAATGGCGGGGCTTTCTACCCCTCAATCGGGTCATCCCACATCCCTCGCAGCCGCAGTCCTGACCGGTGACAACCGGATCATCGTGGCCGTCATCGCGGCAGTTGCCCTGGCCGCACTGGTGGTCGCGGGGATCCTGGTGCGCCAGGTGCTGGCCGCGGGCGAGGGCACCGACAGCATGAAGCGGATCGCCGAGGCGGTCCAGGAAGGCGCGAAGGCGTATCTCGCCCGGCAGTTGCGCACGCTCGGCGCATTCGCCGTCGTCGTCTTCTTCCTGCTCATGCTGCTGCCCGCGGACGACTGGAATCAGCGTGCCGGACGATCGGTGTTCTTCCTGATCGGAGCGGCGTTCTCGGCGGCCACCGGCTATATCGGCATGTGGCTCGCCGTGCGCAGCAATGTGCGGGTCGCAGCGGCGGCCCGGGAAGCCACCCCCGGACCGGGCGAACCGCAAAAGGATCTCACCACCGTCTCGCACATCGCGATGAAGATCGCATTTCGCACGGGCGGCGTCGTCGGCATGTTCACGGTGGGGCTCGGCCTGCTGGGCGCCTCCTGCGTGGTGCTGGTGTACGCGGCCGACGCTCCGAAGGTGCTCGAGGGCTTCGGCCTCGGCGCCGCCCTGATCGCCATGTTCATGCGTGTGGGCGGCGGCATCTTCACCAAGGCCGCCGACGTCGGCGCCGACCTGGTCGGCAAGGTCGAACAGGGCATTCCGGAGGACGATCCGCGCAATGCCGCGACCATCGCCGACAACGTGGGCGACAACGTCGGCGACTGCGCGGGCATGGCGGCCGACCTGTTCGAGTCGTACGCCGTGACCCTGGTGGCCGCCCTGATCCTCGGCAAGGTCGCCTTCGGCAACTCGGGACTCGCCTTCCCGCTGCTCGTGCCCGCGATCGGAGTCATCACCGCGATGATCGGCATCTTCGCGGTCGCCCCGCGGCGCGCCGACCGCAGCGGGATGACGGCGATCAACCGCGGCTTCTTCATCTCCGCGGTGATCTCCCTCGTGCTGGTCGCGGTCGCGGTCTTCGTCTACCTGCCCTCGAAGTACTCCGCCCTGCAAGGGGTGACGGACGCGGCGATCAGGGGCAAGGACGGCGACCCGCGGATCCTCGCCCTGGTCGCGGTGGCGATCGGCATCCTGCTGGCCGCCGTCATCCAGCAGCTGACCGGCTACTTCACCGAGACCAACCGCCGCCCGGTCAGGGACATCGGCAAGACCTCCCTCACCGGACCGGCCACCGTCGTCCTGTCCGGCATCTCGCTCGGCCTGGAGTCCGCCGTCTACACCGCGCTGC
The DNA here is from genome assembly GCF_042891825.1 of Streptomyces sp. NPDC001852. Lineage (NCBI taxonomy): Bacteria > Bacillati > Actinomycetota > Actinomycetes > Kitasatosporales > Streptomycetaceae > Streptomyces > Streptomyces sp. NPDC001852. The sequence goes on along the minus strand of NZ_JBIATN010000036.1, from coordinate 22,428 downwards.
TCATCGGGCTCGGCGTGTACGGCGCGTTCCTGCTCGGCGGTACGTCGATCATGCTCGCGCTGTTCGCGGTCGCGCTGGCCGGCACGGGCCTGCTCACCACGGTCGGTGTGATCGTCGCCATGGACACCTTCGGCCCGGTCTCCGACAACGCACAGGGCATCGCCGAGATGTCCGGCGACGTCGAGGGCGCGGGCGCGCAGGTGCTCACCAACCTGGACGCGGTCGGCAACACCACCAAGGCCATCACCAAGGGCATCGCCATCGCCACCGCTGTCCTCGCCGCGTCGGCGCTGTTCGGGTCGTACCGCGACGCGATCACCACCAACGTGCAGGACGTGGGGGCGAAACTCACCGGGCCGGGCGCGCCGTTGAGCCTGTCCCTGGACATCTCCCAGCCCAGCAACCTCGTCGGTCTCATCGCGGGCGCGGCGGTCGTCTTCCTCTTCTCCGGACTGGCCATCAACGCCGTGTCGCGTTCGGCGGGTTCGGTCGTGTTCGAGGTGCGGCGGCAGTTCCGTGAGAAGCCCGGGATCATGGACTTCACCGAGAAGCCCGAGTACGGCAAGGTCGTCGACATCTGCACCAAGGACGCCCTGCGGGAGCTGGCCACGCCGGGTCTGCTCGCCGTCATGGCGCCGATCTTCGTCGGGTTCACGCTCGGCGTCGGCTCGCTCGGCTCCTACCTCGCCGGTGCGATCGGTGCGGGCACGCTGATGGCGGTGTTCCTCGCCAACTCCGGCGGCGCCTGGGACAACGCCAAGAAGCTGGTGGAGGACGGCCACCACGGCGGCAAGGGCAGCGAGGCCCATGCGGCCACGGTGATCGGCGACACCGTCGGCGACCCCTTCAAGGACACCGCCGGACCGGCGATCAACCCGCTGCTGAAGGTCATGAACCTGGTCTCGCTGCTCATCGCGCCCGCGGTGATCAAGTTCTCCTACGGCAGCGACAAGAACCTGGGCGTGCGGATCGGCGTCGCGCTCCTCGCGCTCCTGGTGATCGTCGTCGCCGTGTACGTCTCCAAGCGGCGCGGAATCGCCGTCGGCGACGAGGAGAGCACCGAGCGGGTCGCCAACTCGGCGAACACGGCGGTGGTTTCGTAGCGGCACTTTCGGCCTGTTCGAGAGGCCCTGCTCAACGGGTGGGCGGGCGGCGCGTGTTGGCGCGCCGCCCGCCCGCTTCCCTCTGTGGGCGCTGTGTGGGTGCGTCTGTGGGCGCGACTGTGGGCTCGCCCACGTGGTGAGCCTTCTCTCCCATGGTGTAAAAGCTCACAAAGGGTGCTTCAGGGGTCGTTCGGGGAGTGGAGGGTGTGGGTCCGCCGTGTAGGGTCCGTGGGCCGAGAGCCATGGAAGGGACCGATCCGGTGAACAAGAAGCTCGCGGCCGCACTGTCCGGCGGTGCGGTACTGGTGGCGGCGCTGTCGGGATGCAGCAGTAGCAGCGGCGGCGACAAGGGGCCCGACCCCAAGCTGGTCGCCTGGGCCAAGTCGGTGTGCGACGCGGTGCCCGCGCAGGACGCGAAGATCAAGGCGGCGAACGCGGCGATCAGCACGACGGCCGCCGACACGGCCAAGCCCGAGACCCTCCAGAAGACGGACTCGCAGGCCTTCCAGGACATGGCCGACGGCTACAAGGCGATCGCCACCGCCGTCAGCAACGCCGGCGCGCCTCCCGGTGTCCAGGACGGCGCCAAGCGGCTCCAGGACGTCGTGAAGAGCTTCGACGGTCTCTCCGCCTCCTACGCAGGCCTGAAGAAGCAGGTCGACGCGCTGAACACCAAGGACCAGGCCAAGTTCGCCTCGGGTCTGCACGACATCGCGGTGCAGATGACGGACCTGGAGAAGCAGCACAAGAGCGGTACCGACGCGCTGGAGAAGCTCCAGCAGGGTGACGTCAAGAACGCCATCGCCCAGCAGGCCAGCTGCAAGAAGGTCGCGGCCACGGCTTCGTCGTCGCCGTCGGCGGGCTGACGGGACGCTTCCCGGCTGTCGGCCGACGGCTCATGCACGGCCCTCGGGGCGCGGCCCACGGCCGGCAGCCCACGGCCGCGTGATCGTGGCCGGCGGCTCGGGACCGTGGCTCGTGGTCTGTGGGCCTGCCGCAGGGCGGCCCGGGCGGGTCGCCCTGCGGCAGGGGCCGGCGGGACGTGTCCGGGCCGGGGCGTGAGGCGCGCCGAGCGGCGTCGGTGACGTGTGGCGCGCGGCGTCGGTGAGGCGTGCTGAGGCCGCGTACGGCGCGTGCCGCGGGCCACAATGGGGGCGTGACTGACTCCGGACTCGCTTCCCTGCCCGCTTCCGACCGGACCGACATCGCCGCGCGCCTGCGTGACGCGCTGCTGGCCGCATCCTTCACCGCCGACGGGCTGCTGGAGCTGCTCGGTGCCCCCGCGTACGCGGCGCTGGCCCGCAGCGAGACCGTGCCCGCCCTGAGGGCGACCCGTGGCGACACGCCGCTGGAGACGCTCGTGCGGCTGTTCCTGCTCCAGCAGCCGGTGCCGCACGCGCGCGTGGCGGCCGTTCTGCCGGCCGAGGAGGCGCTGGAGGCCGGGTGGCTCACGCGCGTGGGCGGCGACGAGGTGGCCGCCACCGTGGACGTACGGCCCTACGGCGGCCCCGGCGGCGAGGACTGGTTCATCGTCTCCGACCTGGGCTGCGCGGTCGGCGGTGCGGGCGGTATCGGACAGCGCGACGAGGGCGTCGTACTCGGCGTCGGCGGCGCCTCCACGACCCTCGCCGGCATCACCGTCCGTACGCCGGTCGCGTCCGCCCTGGACCTCGGCACCGGCTCCGGCATCCAGGCGCTGCACGCCGTCCAGCACGCCACGCGCGTGACGGCGACCGACCTCAACCCGCGCGCCCTGCACATCACCGCGCTCACCCTCGCGCTCTCCGGCGCGCCCGCCGCCGACCTGCGCGAGGGCTCCCTGTTCGAGCCGGTCCGGGCCGACGAGACCTTCGACCTGATCGTCTCCAACCCGCCCTTCGTCATCTCGCCCGGCGCCCGCCTCACGTACCGGGACGGCGGCATGGGCGGGGACGATCTGTGCCGCTCGCTCGTTCAGCAGGCGGGGGAACGGCTGAACGAGGGCGGGTTCGCGCAGTTCCTCGCCAACTGGCAGCACGTAGCGGGGGAGGACTGGCAGGACAGACTCAGGTCGTGGGTGCCGCGCGGGTGCGATGCCTGGATCGTGCAGCGCGAGGTACAGGACATCACGCAGTACGCCGAGTTGTGGCTGAGGGACGCCGGTGACCACCGCGGGGATCCGGCGGAGTACCAGGCTCGCTACGACGCCTGGCTCGACGAGTTCGAGGCGCGCAAGGTCAAGGCGGTCGGCTTCGGCTGGATCACCCTGCGCCGGACGGGTTCCGCCGAGCCCGTCGTCACGGTGGAGGAGTGGCCGCACCCGGTCGAGCAGCCCCTGGGGGACACGATCCGGGCGCACTTCGAGCGTCTCGACTATCTCCGCGAGCACGACGACGCGGCGCTGCTCCACAGTCACTTCAAGCTCGCCGCCGAGGTGGTCCAGGAACAGGTCGGGCTGCCCGGCGCCGAGGACCCGGAGCATGTGGTGCTGCGTCAGCACCGCGGGATGCGCCGGGCCACGAAGGTGGACACGGTCGGCGCCGGGTTCGCGGGCGTCTGCGACGGCACGCTGAGCGCGGGCCGCATCCTCGACGCCATCGCCCAGCTGATGGACGAGGACCCGGTGGTGCTCCGGGACCGGACGCCCGCGCAGATCCGTGTGCTGGTGGAACAGGGCTTCCTCGAGCCGTCGCGCTGAGCGGGACGGGGCGGCAGGGAGGCAGGGCTACGGCGGCTTGGGTCGGGTGAGGTAGGCCCGGTACGGGTGCGGTCGTAGCCGTGCCCCGATGCCTGGGGGGCCGCGTCCGGATCATCGTCGCATGCCGGGGTGCGGGCCGCGCGCGGGCAGGTGCGGAGCGGCGGCGGGCGGAGAGACGCGCCGATGCCGGGAAAACGGCCGGAAAAATATGCCTGCCGCGACCATCCCGGCGTTATTCGATTTTGTGTTCGATGTCACGTCCGCCTCTCGTTCACCTCGATGTCGCCCTCCCGTCCCCGATCCGCCTCCCGTGCGTGCCAGTCTCCCGGCGCGGGCAGAGCCGGACGGCACGGAAGAGGTGGGCGGGGGATGGAGAGCGGGCCGGCGATCTTCGCGGGAGTGGTGTTCGCCCTGTTCGGGGGCGCTCTCCTGGCCTGGACCAGTACCCGCCTCAGGCGTCGCGAGCCGGTGGCCCACGGTGTGAACCAGGTCGCATCGGCGGCCCTCGCGAGCGTGGCCGGGACGGTCGCGCTGGCCCTCGGCGTTTACTGCCTGACCCGCCTCTGACATCGGCGGGCGCCCGGCGGGGATCATGCCGTCGGCGCAAGGGGAGCGTCACGCTCCGGACATGCCTCACGTGGGTACCCGGTAGTCCGGGCGGCAGGAATGGCGGTAGTCGGGTTACCGTTCGAGTGGCCGTTGTGGGCTTTTCCCGTTTGACACGGGGGCGGGATGTACCGTCACACTCCGCAGCGTCACACGTGCCAGCACGCCGCGACCCCGGGAGGAAGCCCTGGGGAGGCCCCAGCGTCGACCGGAGAGAAGAGCGAAGTTGTCCCCGACCAGCGAGACCGCACAGGGCGGCCGCCGACTCGTCATCGTCGAGTCGCCTGCCAAGGCGAAGACGATCAAGGGCTACCTCGGCCCCGGCTACGTCGTCGAAGCGAGCGTCGGGCACATCCGCGACCTCCCCAACGGCGCCGCGGAGGTGCCCGAGAAGTACACCGGCGAGGTCCGCCGCCTCGGTGTGGACGTCGACCATGACTTCCAGCCGATCTATGTCATCAACGCTGACAAGAAGGCGCAGGTCAAGAAGCTCAAGGACCTGCTGAAGGACTCCGACGAGCTCTTCCTCGCCACCGATGAGGACCGGGAGGGCGAGGCGATCGCCTGGCACCTCCAGGAGGTCCTCAAGCCGAAGATCCCGGTCAAGCGGATGGTGTTCCACGAGATCACCAAGGACGCGATCCGCGAGGCCGTCGCCAACCCGCGCCAGCTCAACCAGAAGCTGGTCGACGCCCAGGAGACCCGCCGCATCCTCGACCGCCTCTACGGCTACGAGGTCTCGCCGGTCCTGTGGAAGAAGGTCATGCCGCGCCTGTCGGCCGGCCGTGTCCAGTCCGTCGCCACGCGGCTCGTGGTGGAGCGGGAACGCGAGCGCATCGCGTTTCGTTCTGCCGAGTACTGGGACCTGACGGGTACCTTCGCGACCGGCCGCGCGGGGGATCCGTCGGACCCGTCGTCGCTGATCGCCCGCCTGCAGACCGTCGACGGCCGGCGGATCGCGCAGGGCCGCGACTTCGACTCCCTGGGACAGCTCAAGAGCGAGAACATCCTCCACCTCGACGAGGGGACCGCCCGCGGCCTCGCCGCCGCCCTGGAGAACACCCGCTTCTCCGTGCGCTCCGTCGAGTCCAAGCCGTACCGTCGCTCGCCGTACGCCCCGTTCCGTACGACGACGCTGCAGCAGGAGGCCAGCCGTAAGCTCGGCTTCGGCGCGAAGGCGACCATGCAGATCGCCCAGAAGCTGTACGAGAACGGCTACATCACGTACATGCGTACGGACTCCACGACGCTGAGCGACACGGCGATCACGGCAGCCCGCGCCCAGGTCACGCAGCTGTACGGCGCCGACTACCTGCCGCCGCAGCCGCGCACCTACGCCGCCAAGGTCAAGAACGCCCAGGAGGCCCACGAGGCGATCCGCCCCTCGGGTGATCGTTTCCGCACCCCCGCCGAGACCGGCCTGACCGGCGACCAGTTCAAGCTCTACGAGCTGATCTGGAAGCGGACCGTCGCCTCCCAGATGAAGGACGCGACCGGGAACAGCGTGACCGTGAAGATCGGCGGTGCCGCCGCCGACGGCCGGGACGTGGAGTTCAGCGCCTCCGGCAAGACGATCACCTTCCACGGCTTCCTGAAGGCCTACGTCGAGGGTGCCGACGACCCGAACGCCGAGCTGGACGACCGCGAGCGCCGGCTGCCGCAGGTCGCCGAGGGCGACGCGCTGTCCGCCGAGGAGATCACGGTCGACGGCCACGCCACCAAGCCCCCGGCCCGTTACACCGAGGCCTCCCTGGTCAAGGAGCTGGAAGAGCGCGAGATCGGCCGGCCGTCGACGTACGCGTCGATCATCGGCACGATCCTCGACCGTGGCTATGTCTTCAAGAAGGGCACGGCCCTCGTCCCGTCCTTCCTCTCCTTCGCCGTCGTCAACCTGCTGGAGAAGCACTTCGGCCGGCTCGTCGACTACGACTTCACCGCCAAGATGGAGGACGACCTCGACCGCATCGCGGCCGGCGAGGCCAAGGCCGTGCCGTGGCTGAAGCGGTTCTACTTCGGTGAGGGCACGGGCCACGGCGGCGCGGCCGAGGCGGGCAACGGCGACGGGGACCACCTCGGCGGCCTCAAGGAGCTCGTCACCGACCTGGGCGCGATCGACGCGCGCGAGGTGTCGTCGTTCCCTGTGGGCAACGACATCGTGCTCCGCGTCGGCCGCTACGGTCCGTACATCGAGCGCGGCGAGAAGGACACCGAGCAGCACCAGCGCGCCGACATCCCGGACGACCTGGCGCCGGACGAGCTGAGTGTCGAGCTGGCCGAGGAGCTGCTGGCCAAGCCCAGCGGTGACTTCGAGCTGGGCACCGACCCGGCGACCGGCCACCAGATCGTCGCCAAGGCCGGCCGCTACGGCCCGTACGTCACCGAGGTCCTCCCCGAGGGCACCCCGAAGACCGGCAAGAACGCGGTCAAGCCGCGCACGGCCTCGCTGTTCAAGTCGATGTCGCTCGACACGGTGACGCTCGACGACGCCCTGAAGCTGATGTCGCTGCCGCGGATCGTCGGCACGGACGCCGACGGCCAGGAGATCACCGCGCAGAACGGCCGCTACGGCCCGTACCTGAAGAAGGGCACGGACTCGCGCTCGCTGCAGTCCGAGGACCAGCTCTTCACGATCACGCTGGAAGAGGCGCAGGCGATCTACGCCCAGCCGAAGCAGCGTGGCCGGGCCGCCGCCAAGCCGCCGCTGAAGGAGCTGGGCGAGGACCCGGTCTCCGGCAAGCCGGTCGTGGTCAAGGACGGCCGCTTCGGGCCGTACGTCACCGACGGCGAGACCAACGCGACCCTGCGCTCCGGCGACAGCGTCGAGGCGATCACCCCGGAGCGTGGTTTCGAGCTGCTCGCCGAGAAGCGCGCCAAGGGCCCCGCCAAGAAGACCGCGAAGAAGGCCCCGGCGAAGAAGACCGCTGCCAAGAAGACGGCGGCGAAGAAGACGACCGCGGCCGCGAAGAAGACCACGGCGAAGAAGACGACCACCAAGAAGGCAACGGCTTCCAAGGCGACGTCTTCCACCCCGGAGGCCTGACCTCACCGCCGCGGGGGCCTACGGCTTCTGGTGTGGAGGTCCGTAGCTTCTGACATGGGAGCGGTGGCTTCCGGTATGGGGGGCGTCGGCGGCCCTCCGGCTTCGCAGAGCGAACGGCCCGGCATCACTTTGATGTCGGGCCGTGCCCATGCCAGGAGAGGCGGGGTGTGGTGTCGGTGGCTGCGGATAGGCTGAACGCATGACGCGAGCCGAGCAGCCAACGGCCCCCACCACAGCCCCGGACGACGCCCTGGTCGCGGACTCCCGCGAGCGCGCCGTCCGTTCCCTGCTGCGCCGACCCGAGTTGCGGCGCCTGTGGAGCGCACAGCTGGTGAGCGGTGTCGGCGACACCCTCGCACTCCTCGTCCTGGTCGTCCTCGCCCTCCAGGCGGCGATCGCCCAGGGCGCGTTCGGCGGTGGATACCGAGGGGTCGCGTTCGCAGTGGCGACGGTCTTCGCGACGCGCGTCCTCGCCGCTCTGCTGTTCGGCGCGGTCCTCCTCGGCCCGCTGACCACGCTGACCGCCCAGGAAGGTCCCCTCGACCGCCGCTGGACCATGGTCGGCGCCGACGGCGTGCGCGCCGCGCTGCTGATCGTCGCGCCCCTGTGGATCGACTGGACCCCGGACAACGCGCTGGCCGTCCTGCTGGTCACCGCCTTCGTCACCGGCGTCGCCGAGCGCCTGTGGACGGTGTGCCGGGAGAGCGCGGCCCCGGCCCTGCTGCCCGGCCCGCCCCCGGAGGGCGCCACCGTACGGCCGCTGCCGGACCACATGGACGCCCTGCGCCGTCTCTCGCTGCGCACGAGTTTCCTCGCCGTCCCGCTGGCGGCCGCCGCGCTGGTCGTCGCCGGTCTGCTGAACAACCTGCTGGGCACCGGCGTGGCCTGGTTCGACCAGCACCATGCGGCCCTCGCGTCGTATGTGGCGGCCGGCCTGTTCGCCGCCTCCCTGTCCGTGCTGACCTTCCTGGAACTGCCCGACACCCGCACCCCGCGCCCGCGGTCCCCGCTGGAGGGCCTGCGCCGCCCGCGCACCGGCAGCGGCGTCGACAAGGGCCGTACGGGCGCGATCCCGCTGCTCGTCCCGGCCTGTGCCGCGGTGGCCGGGTCGATCGCGGCGGCCGTCTCGGTGTGTGTGCTGCACGCCACCGACCTGGGCGGCGGCCCGGTCCTGTACGGCCTGCTGGTGCTGGGCCTGACCGGCGGTGTCGCCGTCGGCATCCGTACGGCGCCCTCGCTGCTGCCCTCGCTCTCGCGGCGTCGGCTGCTCGCCCTGGCGATCGCCTTCACCGGCATCGCCCTGCTGGCCGCCGGGCTCGTCCCGGACGTCACCACGGTGCTGCTGATCGTCACCCTCGCCGGCGTCACCGCGGGAGTGGCCGCGAACACCGGACATGCCCTGCTCGACCAGGAGACCGAGGACTACCGCCGGGCGCGCGTCACCGAGCACCTGCACGCGGTCGTCCGGGTCTTCATAGCGCTCGGCGCCCTGACCGCGCCCGTGGTCGCCGGACTCATCGGCCGGCACCGGCTGGAGAACGGCAAGTTCGTCTTCGCGCACGGCGGCGCCTCCTTCACACTGATGCTGGTCGGCGCGCTGCTGCTGCCGGTGGCGGCGCTGGTGCTCGCGAAGGTCGACGACCGTTCCGGCATCCCGCTGCGCCAGGACCTCAAGGACGCACTGCTCGGCGGCGACGACCCGGTCGAGGCACCGGCGACGAACGGCTTCTTCATCGCCCTGGAGGGTGGCGACGGCGCCGGCAAGTCCACCCAGGCCGAGGCGCTCGCGGAGTGGATCCGCGCCAAGGGCCACGAGGTCGTGCTCACCCGCGAGCCGGGGGCCACGCCCGTCGGCAAGCGGCTGCGCTCGATCCTGCTGGACGTGTCCTCGGCGGGTCTGTCGCACCGCGCGGAGGCGCTGCTGTACGCCGCCGACCGCGCCGAGCACGTCGACACCGTCGTACGGCCCGCCCTGGAGCGCGGCGCGGTCGTGATCTCCGACCGCTACATCGACTCGTCGGTCGCCTACCAGGGCGCCGGCCGCGACCTGTCTCCGACCGAGATCGCCCGCATCAACCGCTGGGCGACCAACGGGCTCGTCCCGCACCTCACCGTCCTGCTGGACGTCTCCCCGGAGACCGCCCGCGAGCGGTTCACCGAGGCGCCGGACCGGCTGGAGTCGGAGCCCGCGGAGTTCCACGCGCGCGTGCGGGCCGGTTTCCTCACGCTGTCCGCCGCCGATCCCGGCCGCTACCTGGTGGTGGACGCAGGCCAGGAGCCCGAGGCCGTCACCACGGTGATCCGGCACCGGCTCGACACCGTGCTGCCGCTGTCCGAGGCCGAGATCAAGGCCCAGGAGGAGGCCCGGAAGAAGGCCGAGGAGGAGGCCCGCCGCAAGGCCGAGGAAGAGGCCGCGCGCAAGGCCGAGGAGGAGCGCCTGGAGCGCGAGCGCCAGGAGGAGCTGGCCCGGTTGCGCGCCGAGGAGGAGGAGCGCAAGCGCCGCGAGCTGGAGGAGGCGCAGCGTCGCGAGGCCGAACGGCAGGCGGAGGAGGCCCGGCAGCGGGCGGCGGAAGCGGCCCGGCGTGCGGAGGAGGAGCGGCAGCGGCTGCTCGCCGAGGAGAAGGCCCGCGCCGAGGAGGAGGCCCGCCGCAGGGCCGAGGAGGAGCGGCGCCGCAGGCAGGCCGAGGAGGAGGCCCGGCAGCGTGCCGAGGAGGAAGCGCGCCGCCTGGAGAAGCAGCACAAGGCCGAGGAGGCGCTGCTGCGCGCCGAGGAGGCCCGTCGGCAGGCGGCCGAGGCAGCGGCGGCGGCTGACACGGCGGCCCGCCGGTCCAGCACGCCCCTGCCGGCCGCGCCGGGTCCGGCCCCGGACGCGGCGACGGTTCCCACCCCGGTGGTGTCGCCCGACGGGCGCGGCACCGAGGAGACGACGGTGCTGCGGCCGGTGCGCGACGAACGGCACGACCGTGGCCCGGCCGGCGAGGAGCCGGAGACGACCGGGACCACCGCGCCCGGCTCCGACGCCGAGGTGACGGCCGAGCTGCCGCAGCCGCCGGTTTCCGGCGCGGCGGACGAGACGGCGGTGCTGCCGCCGGTTTCCGGCGCGGCGGACGAGACGGCGGTGCTGCCGCCGGTTCCGGGTGCGGCCGACGAGACGGCCGTACTGCCGCCCGTACCGGGTGACGACCCGGCGAACCGGGTGCCGCCCGGTTTCTTCCGGGACGAGCGGTCCGCCGCGGGCCCCGACGGCTCCGAGGACCGTACGCGCGAGATGCCGCAGATCGACGCCGACGGCACCCCTCGCCGCCGGCCGCGTCCCGACTGGGCCGAGGAAACCCCGCTGGACGACCTGCCGTCGCTGGCGGACGAGCTGCTGGGGTCGCACGACGAGCGGGAGTACGGCGACCACGACGAGGAGCAGGGCCGCAGGGGCCGCGGCCGGCGCGGCTGACGACAGCCTGCGGACACAGAACACAGGGCACAGGGCGGCGCCGATCGGACCATCGATCGGCGCCGCCCTCGCTCTCACGCCTCTCACCGCAAGGTTTCACCACCACCGCAACGTCCGCCGGACCGCGTTGTCAGTGCCCGCCCGCACAATGGAGGGCAGGAACGCGGAGTGTGACGAAAGGCGGCGTGACCCATGACCGTGTGGGACGACCTCGTCGGGCAGGAGAAGGTGAGCGCGGTGCTCGACGCGGCCGCGCGGGACGCCGACGCCCTCGTCACGGCAGCCGCGGCCGACGAGCCGCTGCCCGAGGCGTCGAAGATGACGCACGCATGGCTGTTCACGGGCCCGCCCGGAGCGGGCCGGAGCCAGGCGGCCAGGGCCTTCGCCGCGGCCCTGCAGTGCGTCAGCCCCGACCGCGCCCTCGGCGGAGCCCCCGGCTGCGGTTTCTGCGACGGCTGCCACACCGCGCTGCTCGGCACCCACGCGGACGTCACCACGGTGGCCGCCGTGGGCGCGGAGATCCTGGTGAAGGACATGCGGGACACGGTCCGCAAGTCGTTCACCGCCCCGGCGAACGGCCGCTGGCAGATCATCCTGGTGGAGGACGCCGAGCGGCTGAACGAGAAGTCGGCCAACGCCGTCCTCAAGGCCGTGGAGGAGCCCGCCCCCCGCACGGTCTGGCTGCTGTGCGCCCCCTCCATCGAGGACGTCCTGCCGACGATCCGCTCCCGCTGCCGCCACCTGAACCTGCGCACGCCGTCCGTGGACGCGGTCGCCGACATGCTCGTACGGCGCGACGGCATCGAACCCGGGGTCGCGGCGGCCGCTGCCCGCGCCACCCAGGGGCACGTCGACCGCGCCCGGCGCCTGGCCACCGACCCGGCGGCCCGCGAGCGCCGCGCGGCCGTCCTCAAGCTGCCCCTGCGCCTCGACGAGGTCGGCGCCTGCCTCAAAGCCGCCCAGGAGCTGGTCGACGCGGCCGCCGAGGACGCCAAGCAGCTCGCCGAGGAGATGGACGGCAAGGAGGCCGAGGAGCTGAAGGCGGCGCTGGGCGCGGCCCAGGGCGGCCGGCTGCCGCGGGGCACGGCGGGCGTGATGAAGGACCTCGAGGACATGCAGAAGCGCCGCAGAACCCGCACGCAGCGCGACAGCCTCGACATCGCCCTCGGCGACCTCACGGCCTTCTACCGCGATGTCCTCGCCCTGCAGCTCGGCTCCCGTGTGGCGATCGCCAACGGCGACGCCGAGGACGCCCTGCAGCGGCTGGCGCGCGGCAGCACCCCGGAGTCCACACTCCGCCGCATCGAGGCGATCGCGGCGTGCCGCGAGGCCCTCGACCGCAATGTGGCCCCGCTGCTGGCTGTGGAGGCGATGACGATGGCGTTGCGGGCGGGCTGAACCGTTGCGCGCGGGCTGAACAGCGAAGCCAGGAGGTCGACCGACGATGTCACGGGTGAGGAACCGCCGCCGTTGTCCCTCGTACGAGGCCACAATCCACACGCATCGCATCCGGGGCATCGCACAGCGTTACGCTCGCCAGATGCACACCAGGCCCTCCCTCCGCCGAACCCGGGGCGCCCGCTCCCGGACGACGGCTCGCCTCACGGCCGCCCTGTTCACGGCGGCCGCCCTGCTCGTGTCCGCCTGTTCCTCCGGGAGCTCGACCACGTCCGCGGGTGGTGCGGACACGGTGCTGGCCGCGCTGCCGCACGCGACGCCGTCGGTGTTGTCGTCGTACTACTCCCAGAAGCTGCACTGGCACAGCTGCGCTGTCCCCGGTTTCCAGTGCGCGACGATGAAGGCCCCGCTGAACTACGCCGAGCCCGGCGCGGGCGACGTCCGGCTGGCCGTCGCCCGCAAGCTCGCCACCGGCAAGGGAAGGCCGCTCGGTTCGCTGCTGGTCAACCCGGGTGGCCCTGGCGGCTCGGCGGTGGGCTACCTCCAGAGTTACGCGGGCATCGGCTACCCGGCCGACGTCCGAGCCCGCTACGACATGGTCGCGGTGGACCCGCGGGGTGTGGGCCGCAGCGAGCCCGTGGAGTGCCTCGACGGCCGCCAGATGGACGCGTACGCAGAGACGGACCTGACGCCCGACGACCAGCGGGAGGAGAACGCGCTGGTCACGGCGGACAAAGGGTTCGCGGAGAGCTGCGCAGCGCACTCGGCGCGGCTGCTGCGGCACGTCTCCACCGTCGAGGCGGCGCGCGACATGGACATCCTGCGGGCAGCCCTGGGTGATCCGAAACTGAACTACGTGGGGGCGTCGTACGGCACGTTCCTCGGGGCGACGTACGCGGGCCTGTTCCCCGACCGGGTCGGCCGGATGGTCCTGGACGGCGCGATGGACCCCGCCCTGGACTCGCGGCAGATGAACCTGGACCAGACGGCCGGCTTCGAGACGGCGTTCCAGGCGTTCGCGAAGGACTGCGTGCGACACTCCGACTGCTCGCTCGGCAGCAGGGGCTCGACGCCGGCGCAGGTCGGCGACCACCTCAGGGCGTTCTTCCGGAAGCTGGACGCCCGCCCCATCCCGGCGGGCGACGCGGACGGCCGCAAGCTGGGCGAGGCGCTGGCCACGACCGGGGTGATCGCGGCGATGTACGACCAGGGCACCTGGGAGCAGCTGCGCGAGGCGCTGACCTCGGCGATGAAGGAGAACGACGGCGCGGGTCTGCTCGCACTCTCCGACAGCTACTACGAACGGGACTCCGGCGGTCACTACAGCAACCTGATGATGGCCAACGCGGCCGTGAACTGCCTGGACCTGCCATCGGCCTTCACCGGCCCCGAACAGGTCGAGAAGGCGCTGCCCGACTTCGAGAAGGCGTCCCCGGTCTTCGGCGAGGGCCTGGCCTGGGCCTCGCTGAACTGCGCGTACTGGCCGGTGAAGGCCACGGGTGAGCCGCACCGCATCGAGGCGAAGGGCGCGGCGCCGATCGTGGTGGTCGGCACCACCCGCGACCCCGCGACCCCCTATCACTGGGCCCGGTCCCTGGCCCACCAGCTCGCCTCGGGCCGCCTCCTGACGTACGTCGGCGACGGCCACACCGCCTACGGCCGCGGCAGCACCTGCATCGACACGGCGATCAACACCTACCTGCTCAGTGGCACCCCGCCCACCACGGGGAAACGCTGCTCATAGCCCCTGCCGCGCCCTGCCGCCCGCCCCGGAGCCCTCGCTCCCGGGGCGTGGTCGGAGCACCCCCAGAAACTGTGTAGACTTACCGACGTTGCCGATCGCACCATAGTGCGGACGGCGCGCCGCCTTAGCTCAGATGGCCAGAGCAACGCACTCGTAATGCGTAGGTCTCGGGTTCGAATCCCGAAGGCGGCTCTTTCTAAGCCCAGCCCAGACAGTGTCTGAGCTGGGCTTTCTCGTTCAGCGGACGCGGCGGCGCCGCCGGGCGCGGGCCGCGCGGCTGTCGCCGGTCTCAGTTCTGGTCTCAGTCGGGGGTTCCGGCGCCGGTTCGAGGCGGGGCATGAAGTGGTCCCCCATGCGGCGCATCGCGTCCTTCGAGAGGTGTGATCTTCCCTGCACGTACCGCCGGGTCTGACTGATCTGGGTATGCCGCAGGATCTCCATGATCGTGGGCATGTCCACCCCCAGTTCGTTCAGGATCGTGCCGGCGGTGTGGCGACTGCCGTCGTACAGGCGGCGGTCGTCGATCCCGGCTTCCGCCAGTAGCTCCTTGAACTCCTCCCAGTCCTGACGAGGATCGAGGGGGCGCCCGTCCGGCCTGCAGAAGACCAGCTTGTGATCCTCCCAGGCCTCCCCGGCTTCGGCGCGCCTCTCCTCCTGCTGCGCCTTGTGCTCGCGCAGGTAGGGGATGAAGGGGGGCGGGATCGGCACGGCGTTCCGGCTCTTCTTGGTCTTGGGACGAGTGAAGACCTAGCCACCGCCTTTCCGATCAGGGCAGGCACGGGCGTGCCCGGTGCAGCCCTGCGGGCACGGCTTCGGACATCCGCGCTTGTAGCCCTTGTGAGTGGTGCAGGCGTCCGAGCACGGCTCGAATCGATGGAACTTCGCGCCGCACCCGTGGGGGTCCTTGCAGCCGTGCCGCCACGTGAGTCGCTGAAGCTGCCACTGAGGGCGGAACAACTCGTTCTCGAAGTCGACGTATGGCCACCGCAGGCCCAGGGTTTCGCCCTGCCGGAAGCCCATGCCAACACCGACACACCACCGCATGAAGGTGGGGCGTTTGGCGGCGGCCTCCAGGAAGGCCTTGGCCTCTTCGCTTGTGAACGGGTTTGCTTCGGTCTCGTCAACCGTCGGGGGATCCACAAGGGTGGCCACGTTTTCGACGACCATGCGACGGCGGTGTGCGATTTTCAGAGCGCGCGACAGGATGCGGTGCACCTTGAGTACGTGGGACGGCGCGTGCCCCTCGTCAAGCATGGCGCGGTACATCCGTTCCAGATGCTCCGGCTGGAGCTTGTCGATTCTGTGCTTACCGATGCCAGGAATGATGTCGTTCCTGGTCTTTGACCAGTAGTCGTCCAGGGAGCGAGGCTTGAGCTTCAAGGATGCGATGTCGGTGAGGTAGGTGGTCATCCACTGTTCCACGGTCGGCTTGCGGCCAGCCTTGGGCGCACGTCCCTTGTCACGCAGCTCCTCCAACTCCCGGACCTTGCGCTTCACTTCGGATTCCGTCTTGGCGCTGCGGTGCCGCCGGTCCGGGCTGCCGTCGTCCTTGACGCCCATGGTCACGCGGCCGTGCCACCGGCCGTCACTGCCCTCGTAGATGGACGACTCCAGGTTCGGATTGCGGGGGGTCATGTACTCCTCCATGCGAGAGGCGGCCCGGGACGCTTGGCCCGGGCCGCCTCATCAGGCGCGCGTTGATCAGTTGCAGACGGGTTCGAGACTGTTCACGTAGGCCTCAAGGTCGCTACGGCGTATGCGGCGCGAGCGGCCGCGCTTGACGTACTTCAGAGCCCCTTCGGCCATCAGCTCGTAGATGGTCGAACGGCCGTAGCTCAGTACCTCAGCGGCTTCCTTGGGGGTGTAGAGAAGCCGACCGGTGGGGGCGTCGACCGTCTTGCTGAGTCCGTCAATAGCCGTGCTCATCCGAGATGCCTCCTCGCTCGGGGTGCTGTCGGGTCTCGGGACCTTCTGGGAATTCCGCAACATCCGCCATGCCGCAACATTGCAGGTCAGCGACTTGAGGCCGTTGCGGATACGGGTTTGCTGCAGATTTCGTGTCGCCGCACGCGGACGTGGCGGTCCTGCTGGTCGGGCCGAGGGAGCCGCGTCTGTCCTAGGTGCGGATTTCTGCGTCACCGCGTCACGCACGTCATTTGCGGCTATGACCTGCTCGTATGCGGTGACGCGGGCGGTTCGCGGCGTGTCACAGAGCGGGGGCGGCGCTCTGTCACCCGTGACGCAGGTGACGCGGGATGACGCAGTTGTGGCTGTCAGCGTCATCGCTGTAGCCGCTGGTCAGGGGCCGGTTTCGTGTGGCTGGTGACGTGGGTGACGCAGGGTCTCTTCTCTTGGGAAAAAAGAGAGGGGTGGTGTCTGTGGTGGTGCGTGCGGCTCAGGGCGTGAAGAAGGAGCCGCTTCGCTGCGCGTCTTGCGCAGCGGCGGCAAGCCGCCGGAACAGCAAGAGGAGCACCGTCCGGGCGCCGGGTGCTCCTCTTGCTTGTTCGGTGCGCGCGCCGGGTGGCGCGGGTCAGAACGCCGCTTCCTGCTCGTGCGGGGACGGGAGCGGGGGGCGGGTCATCTCGATGTAGCGGGCGGAGCTGGTGCGGCCCCAGTCGATGAGGACGCCGCGTGCGGCGAGGGTCGGCTGCAGCCGCTTGAGCCGGTCGGAGAGCACCTTGCCCGTGGTGGGCCAGCCCTTGGGCAGGGGACGGCACTCCTCGCCGCTGTAGAGGGTGGTGAGGCAGTGCAGCCACTCCGATGACGTCATCCGGACTTCCGCGCCCGGGTCGAGCCCGGCGGCGTGCTGCAGAACCGTCTGCGCCAGCAGGTCGCCTTCGATGACGTCGTCGTTGAGGTCATCGAGGCTGGCCCGGTAGGCCCTGAGTGCGCCGAAGCCGGTAGCCGCGTCGAGCTGCGCGCACAGGTGGGCGAAGTCGGCCATCCGCAGGTCGGTGGGGGTCTCCGCCTCGGCGGCCCGCACCTTCACCGTCAGGTCCAGCAGGGAGCCGAGAACGACCGGGAGGATCTCCGCGTACTCTGCCCACAGCTCCGCCTCGGTCCGCCGTACCCGGGGCCGTACGAGACGGAGCGGGAGGAGGCGTTCGGCGAGGTCGGGGCGGATGACGCCGACGTCGATGCCGGTCAGGAGCATGGGCCGCCGGTAGCGGGAGCGGACGACATCCCCGTCGGTGAACAGCGCCCGCTTGATGCTCTCGGCACCGGTCACGATGCAGCACATGAGGTCGGACAGGTCAGGGGGCAGGTGGGAGAGGTTGTCCAGGGCGGTGACCCATCCGGCGGCGACGGCCGTGATCATGTTCTCCTCGTCCTTCGGGGCCCGGCGCAGGTCGCCGCTCATCCCTTCGATGATCCGCACCAGCATCCGGCCGCCGGTGGACTTGCCCGCACCTTGCGGCCCGGTGAGGAACGGTGCGGGGACAGGCACGGACGGCTCCAGACAGCCGATGAGCCAGGCGAGGGCCAGACACTCGCTCTCGGCGCTGGCGAAGTTGCACAGGCGCAGCAGGAGGTCGATGCCCTTGCCGTTGGTGTCCTTGGCCGGCAGCGGCAGTTCGCCGGTGAGCTGGGTGCGCCGCCAGCAGACTTCCTGCGGGTCGGGGGTGAGGATGTCCCAGCCGGTGGGGTGGATACGGACGCACTGGCCGTCGTCGCGGCCCAGGTCGAGCCAGGTTGCACCGTCAAAGCCCGGGGCGACGCGGATGTGGGTGGGCTGTACGTCCTCGGTCAGGGCGAGTGCTTCGATCAAGTCCAACGCCTCCTTGAGTGCCGTGCCGTTGAACACGCCGACCCCGTCCTTGAAGAGGCCGACCATGAGTTCCTGCCGGTGGCTGCCCGTCGTGCCCTGGGAGCGGATGGGCCGGGCCACGGGGTGGCCGTTCTTCTGCGCGTAGACGGTGCCGTCGATGGTGCGGAAATACCGGAAGTGCGCTTGTGCGTAGTCGGTGATGATCTGGCGGGCCGGGGTCTTCTCGTCCTCGGACATGGCTACATCCCGAGTGCGGTGCGGGCGTTGGTCCACGCGTCGGTGCAGTGCCGGACCGATTCGCCCTTGGCCTGCGCGGCGGTGAACAACCGGGCGACGTGGGCGTCGGTGAGGCAGCCGCACCGGCCGTGCGTGGACAGCACGGCAAGGAACGTGCGGTAGACGGTCGCGTGGACCGCCTCGCGGGCTTCGGTGATGCGCTGCTCGGCCATGGCGATGCCGCGCTCCAGGTAGGCGGGCGTGCGGTGGCGGCACTCACCGCCCCCGGCCGGCGCGGGCACCATGGTTGCCGGAGATGAGGCCCGGACCGGACACGGCTTGCTCAGGACCAGCGCGCGCACGGCATCCGGCAGGTAGCCCATGGGGCCGGTGCCGAACCCGAGCCAGCGGGCGTAGGCCATCGTGGACTTGACGTCCACGCCGGGGCGGACGGCGTTCGCGGACTGCATCGCACCGAGGTAGAGCCAGTGCTCGCCCCGGGTGGTGGGCACGATCTGCGTGGTGGGCAGGTTCTCGCGGGCCCACGCGATCGCGTCGGCGTTGTCCAGGTCGACGACCGTCAGACCGGCCCCGCCCGGGTGGTAGGCGACCGCCTCGGCCTGCATCCACGCGCGGCGCCAGGGCCCGGAGCTGATGACGTCCGGGTCTGTGGTTGCGGCGGCCCACGCGTGGCAGGGCCCGGGGCAGTTGCACGGTCCGGGATTCTTCATGTTCGACCGGCCGCCGCACGCGTTGTCCCGGCAGCGGCGGCAGTTGCCGAACGGGACCTTGCCCGCCCGCAGCGGCAACACGGGGATCCGCGAGGCGGCCAGGTCCAGAGCAGTGCGCAGGTGCTCGCTCATGCCGCTGCCTCCATGTCCACGCCGGTGATGTGGCAGCCGTGGAAGGCGCGCCGGTAGCCCTCGGTGGCGCCGCCGATGCAGGAGTAGGCGTCCAGTACCCGGAAGGGGCTGGCCAGGGCTAGCACTCGCCGAATGTCGGTGGGTTGGGTCATCCTGAGTGTCTCCAGTTCCTTGGTTGGTGACTGGCTGGACAAGGGCGGCCCCGGACTTTGGCGAGACGGGGGCCGCCTTTGGCGTAGCTAGGAGCGTGGGTCAGTGACGGGCGAGTGGCCGGGCGGTCGAGGTTGACGGGACCGGTCGCGGTGGCCTGCTCGGTGTCGGCCGCCCCCAGGCCGGGGTCTCCTGGTCCCCTAGATGGCCCAGAGAGGGGCTGGGCGGGCCGGTCCACCCGGGTCGCTGCGGCGAGGCCGGTCCTCGCGGTGTGTTGGAAGAGCTGGCGCCAACTGAGCTTGTTCGGGCTCAGCTACGCCCAAGGCAGAGTGCTCAGCCCCGAGCGCCACTACTTGGTCAACAGGGACGTTGACCTCGCCGTCTCGCGTCGAGTTGCCGACCGACACATCCAGTGTGATGGTCAATTTGTAGAGATGTAGAGATATCGAATCTGCTAGCCAATCAGGAGGAAACGATGACCGCAGTCGTATCCAAAGTCGGCGGCCACGTGGCAAATAACCAGGACGGGCGCCTGGAGGTTTTTACGAGGGCATCTAACGGGACGCTGTGGCACCTCTGGCAGACCGTACCTAACAACGGCTGGTCCAACTGGGCAGGCCTCGGCGGGTACCTGATGGACGGCGACCCTCCGGTGGTCATGGCTGGCGAACCTTCGGTGTTCCAGAACGAGGACGGGCGCCTGGAGGTTTTCGCGAGGGGTACCGACGGGGCGATGTGGCACGTCTACCAGACCATG
>NZ_JBIATN010000036.1:0-2415 GCF_042891825.1 Streptomyces sp. NPDC001852 | reverse complement strand
AGGTTTTCGCGAGGGGTACCGACGGGGCGATGTGGCACGTCTACCAGACCCTGCCCAACAACGGCTGGTCTCAATGGGAATCGCTCGGCGGATCTCTGGCTGGCGACCCTGCGATGTTCCAGAACGAGGACGGACGCCTGGAGGTTTTCGCGAGGGGTACCGACGGGGCGATGTGGCACCTATGGCAGACCGCACCTAACAACGGCTGGTCTCAATGGGAATCGCTCGGCGGATCTCTGGCTGGCGACCCTTCGGTGTTCCAGAACGAGGACGGGCGCCTGGAGGTTTTCGCGAGGGGTACCGACGGGGCGATGTGGCACGTCTACCAGACCCTGCCCAACAACGGCTGGTCTCAATGGGAATCGCTCGGCGGATCTCCGGCCAGCGACCCTGCGATGTTCCAGAACGAGGACGGACGCCTGGAGGTTTTCGCGAGGGGAACCGACGGGGCGATGTGGCACCTCTACCAGACCCTGCCCAACAACGGCTGGTCTCAATGGGAATCCCTGGGAGGCGTCATTGGGAATGGTGATGTGACGGCAGCCCGAAACGCTGATGGACGTCTGGAGATTTTCGCATGGGACAACGAAGCGTCAATGCAACATATCTGGCAGACCGACGTCAACAATGGCTGGTCTCAATGGGAATCGCTTAAGGGTCCGCCGCTTTTTGAAGGGCCGTGATCTCAGGGATGCACCGGTCCCTCATCACCACCGCGACGAGGGACCATAGGCGTATCACCGCGTGACAACGCCCCTGTGCGCCGCCGACAAGCACGGATTCCGGGAGACTCCAACGGGCTGGGCCACTTGCCGTTGCTAGTGGTAGAAGGCGTGCAGGGCGTAGCGGCGCTGGTCGTGCGGTCCGTGCTCGGTGAGGACGCCGCAGCGGGCCAGTGCCTTGAGGTCGCCGCGGGCGGTCGCCCGCTTCGGGGCGATACCGAGCCGGGCGTACAGGCGCATGACGCGACCGGTCGTGATCGGGCGACGGGGGTGATGCATGGCGTCGGTCAGCAGCGCGCTGATGCGCCGGGCCTGGTTGCTCGTCACTGCTGGGCACTCCGTTCAGCGGGTCAGTTTGTTGCGGTTGCGGGCGATGAGTCCGTACGCGGGGGCGGTGATTGTGTTGGCTTCCTGCCGGACCGGTCCGGTGTAGTGGTGGTGGACTGCGGTGTGCGTGGCCTTGACGGACCGGACGGCGGAGCCGATGGCGGCGGCGACTGCGGCCACGGCGGCGATCGGGAGGGTGACGAACAGGACGCTGGTCAGGGTGACGGCGGCGAATCCCTGGCAGGCGAGCCAGATGCCGCAGCCGACACCTACGCAGGTGGCACCGACACCGATTCCGGCGACCGCGGTCCCGGCGGCCCAGGCGGGGACGATCCGGCGGTCCGGCTGCGGGACCGGCGGCGTGGGGCCGTAGGCGGGCAGCGGAGTGTCGTCGCGGTAGGCGGTCGGCATCTGCGGCACGGGCCGGTAGGCGTCTTCGATGATCCGGCGAGCTTCGGCGTCGGCTTCCGTGTCGGTCAGACGCGGCTGCCAGGCCGCGGAGTCATGGTCGGGCATGGCGGACTCCAGCCGGGTTCAGGTGAGGTGGCGGGCGGCGTCGGCGAGCGCGGCGCATACGGCGCGGACGGGTCCGGCGGCGCCGGTGCCGGCGGTGAAGAAGCCGAACAGGAACAGCACGAGGGCGCTGAACGGGCCGACGTAGCGGCCCCGCAGCAGAACCAGGGCCAGCACTCCGAAGAGGGCGACGGCGGAGAGCGTGAGGATCACGAGCGGCCTCCCGGGAAACGCGAAGCGGGCAGCATCGCTCCGGATGCCGCCCGCGGTTGGTCACGCTTGGTCACGGATCTAGTGGGGTGTACTGGGTAGTGGGTAGTGGGGTCCCCAGTGGGGGATGCCTGATCAGACGCCTTGTGCGGCCCGGTAGCGGCCTTACTGGGTAGTGGGGCGGTTCTCCACTACCCAGTACTCAGTAGCGCCGTGTGAGGGCGTTTCAGGCGTGGTCGGGGTGGACGTAGACCGAGTGCGGGCCGTTGTCCCGGTAGACCAACTGGCCCCGCTCCACCGCGGCCTGAAGAGCCGCACGGACGGTCTTGCGGTCCTTGCCGACCAGTTCCGCGACCGCGGACGGCTTCATGCCCTCCGTCCCGGTCGCCTTGATCGCCTCCAGCACCTTGGGCAGCCACGCGGGCCCCTGCCCCCGTTCGTGCCGCAGCGCGGACAGGTTCAGCCCGTCCGGCTCGGCCCGCGCAACATCCTCGGCGGCGGTGCGCGGCTCGGGTGCAGTGGCGAACTCGGCATCGATCTGCGCTCTAAGAGGTCATCTCATTTGGTGAGTCTGCGGTAGCAGATGAGGGTGCAGGCGATGCTGGTGAAGGCCAGGAAGTGCTCGGCATTGCGCTCGTAGCGG